>CAYIVY010000076.1:0-5365 GCA_964366945.1 uncultured Gammaproteobacteria bacterium | reverse complement strand
GAAAAGAATCATATTGCAACCTACCTTTCTTTTGAGAATTATAGCGGTAGATCAAAAATTTAATGTTCATAGGTTATCGTACAACATCTACAATCTCTGTAACTAATTTTTCACCAATCATTTTGATTGATATATTTTTTTCCCATTCTTTTTTCGTTTCTGGATAGTCGGTGCGACTGTGGGCACCGCGACTTTCTTTGCGAAGAATGGCCGCCTCAATCACTGCCTCAGCCGTCACCAACATATTTTCTATCTCCAAACAGTCCTGCAAATCACGATTTCTTTCATTTAAGGATGTGCGTGTTTTCATTTTTTTGGCTCTTAATTTTAATTTAGCAACTTCTTTTTTTGCAATTAATAGTTTTTTTTCATCTCTAAAGATACCGACCAAATTCCACATTACCTGTTTTAATTGATCTTCAACAATATGCGGAGCAGTACCGGTCTTTTTATTAATAAATGCAAAAATTCTTTTTTGTTCTTTTAAAATCTGTTCTTTTGGAAGTGTAGAATATTTTATTTTTTTAGCAAATTTGGCCGCGGCAATTCCGACCCTGCGACCAAAGACTTGACCCTCGGCAATTGAGTTACCTCCCAACCGATTAGCCCCATGGACATTCCTTGTTACTTCTCCAGCAGCAAATAATCCTAAAATAGACGATCTGCACCATTCATCTATCTTTACTCCGCCCATCATATGATGCATTGATGGATAGATCTCCATTGGCTCACGAGAAATATCAACTCCGGTATTTTTATACTGCTCATAGACGTCAGGAATAATTTCCAAAATTTTTGTCCTAGGCCAATGATCAACATGAAGATAAACCGCCCCATTTTTGGTTCCAAGTCCCGATGCAACTTCTGTATAAATTGACCGGCTAACTTCATCGCGCTTTGCCAGTTCCATTTCTTTTGGATAATACTTACTCATAAATCTTTCTCCCAATCGATTTCGAAGAATCCCTCCATGAGCTCTGGTTTTTTCTGTAATTAAAACTCCTCGACTTGATGGGGGTGAAGCCATTCCAGTCGGATGAAATTGAACCATCTCCATATCAATTAATTCCGCTCCGGCGTCAAGTGCCATTGCATAACCGTCACCGGTGTTTGACATAGCGTTGGTGGTTACTTCATACATTCTTCCAGCTCCTCCAGAAGCCAAGATCACTGATTTTGTTTGAAAAACTACCGTTTCAGCATTTCTGATATTAATACCAATCGCTCCCACTACTTGGTCTTTCACCTTTAATAATTTACTGACAAAAAATTCATCTGTATATTTTATTTTTAGTTTTCTGGCTTCATCAACCATTCCTTGCATCATCTCCCGCCCGGTATAGTCGCCAACGCAAACATTAAGTGGATATTTTTGCTTTGGGCCAGCCCACGTATAAAACTCTCCGCTCTCAAGTCTGTCGAAAATAACTCCATAACTTTCTAAATCGTGGATGCGGGCAGGCATTTCCTCGGCGAAGACTTTGACCATTCTATAATTATTTATGAAGTAGCCCCCTTCGATTGTTATTTGTGCGTGAAATTCTGGAGTAGCTGGTTTGACCATCGCCGCATTCATTCCACCCATGGCCATACCGGTGTGGGCACAACCAAAAACTTCTTTACCTAGTAGAAAAACTTCAAGACCACTTTTTTTGGCTTCAATCGCCGCCCTAATTCCGGCTCCCCCCGCACCAATGACAAGAATATCTGTTTTAATGTATTTAATAGAAGAAGTTAATGACAAATTCATTAGATGAAATGATATAAAAAAAGTTTTTCTTTATCAAGGGAATTTAATTAAAGAATTATTTGACCGAAAAATTTACCGTATGATTTGAAGAAAATAATACTTCAAAAGTTTCTAAAAACCCCTGTCTTCCAAGAAGAGGAGGAATGTTTTCTTTATTTAAAAATCCAACTGGAACAACTCTTTCCCATTCTCCAATCTTAACTCTTAAATTTTTTTTAAGATAAACTTTTTCTTCACCGCCTATGCCGGCCGTTTTAAATAATTGACATTCTTTTTTTAAATCTATCTTTAATCTTTCCGCAAAATGAATCGGTAATAATGTATAGTCAGCCCCAGAATCAATGATCATCCAAACTTCATACCAAGTTTTTTTCTCGTCAGAATATAAAAAAACTTGAGCTACTGGTCGAAAAACTTCTTTAAAAATAGATGAATGTTTTTTTTCGTAAGGAAATATTAGAGCCATAAAATTAATGTGTCAGCTTTCGGAATATATGTCAAGGCGGGAATTTCATTAGGATATTTTTTTTCCAAACGATCAAGAATTTTATTGGCTGTTTTTCCAGTTTTGGCTGTGAACACTTGATTAGCAATTAATATAATATGTTTTCCTTGATATTGAGGGTCGCTCATTAATTTGATCATTGATATTTTTTTTTCTTTTTTCATAACTCAAATATAAGACTTTGATTTTTAATTGTCAAATCACAAATACTCATCCCAACTCTTAATTTTCAAGTCTTTAATTTTATACCTATCCAAGGCGTTGACAAAAAATCTGGCCGAATTTAAATCGGTTAGAAGCGGAATATTGTTGTCAATTGCCGCCCGTCTGATTCTATATCCATCGGTAATTACTTTTTTAAAAGATCCTTCGTTATTATAATCTTCACTCAAATTGATGACCAGGGAAACTTGGCGCTTTTCAATGAGATCAATGACGGTTGGACTTTTATTTTCATAAAGTTTGTAAACTAATTTTGTCCTAACTCCCTTTGTTTTGAGAAAAAGATGAGTCTTTTTAGTGGCAAAAAGTTTAAATCCAAGATTTTTTAAACGCCAGATTGACTCGGCAAAACGAAATTTAAACTCAGTTCCACCAATCGTCACCAAAGCGGTTTTATTTTTTAAAGACATTCCCGTTGCCAGTAGT
This sequence comes from uncultured Gammaproteobacteria bacterium, assembly GCA_964366945.1. GTDB lineage: Bacteria > Patescibacteriota > Microgenomatia > UBA1406 > GWC2-37-13 > GWC2-37-13. The sequence continues at coordinate 2,462 of CAYIVY010000076.1, read as the reverse complement.
GATTTGAGATATGCCTCCTCGCCAGTCTCACCGAAACAGGCCACTTCCCCAGTCGAGCCCATCTCAACTCCCAAGGCAGGATCGGCCCCCTCCATTCTCGCAAATGAAAACTGGGGTGCCTTAACGGCCACGTAGTTTGGATATTTAATTTTATACTCCCGACTTTTTCCAAAAAAACTATCAACGATTACTTCGGCAAAGTTGACTCCGGTCACTTTAGATATAAACGGAAAGGTCCGGGAAGCCCGTAGATTCATTTCGATTACATAAACTTCATTATCTTTGACCATAAACTGAATATTAAAAGGACCGGTGATATTTAATGATTTGGCCATTTGATTAGCTATCTCAATCATCCGCTCTCCACTGAAAAAGCGTACTCGCTCGGCCGGATAGACAATAGTTGCGTCCCCTGAATGAACTCCTGCATGCTCAACGTGATTGGAAATTGCAAATACTTTAACCTTGCCCGATTCTGCAACTCCATCAAATTCAATTTCGCGGGCATTAATCATATACTTTGAAATTGTGACTGGATGTTTTTTGTTTATATCAGTGGCTTTTTCAATAAAGTGTTTTAATTCAATCGAGTTATAACAAAGGTTCATGGCCGCTCCTGATAGGACGTAAGACGGCCTGACTAAAATTGGATAACCAACCTTACGAGCAAACTGCAATGCCACTTCCATATTGATAAAACTATCCCAAATCGGTTGCTTGATTTTTAGATCATCCAAGAGGTGAGAAAACCTTTTTCTATCTTCAGCCCGATCAATATCAGTGGCTGATGTACCTAAAATTTTTATTCCATATTGATCAATTTTTTTGGCAATATTATTAGGCGTCTGTCCTCCAACTGAGACTATGACTGATGAAGATTTTTCAAACTCATAGATATCAGCAACCCTCTCAAAGCTTAATTCTTCAAAATATAGACGATCTGAAATGTCGTAGTCAGTCGAGACAGTCTCGGGATTACAGTTGATAATAATTGATTTTTTACCGTACTTTTTAAGACTCAACGCAGTACTAACACAGGTCCAATCAAATTCAACCGATGAACCAATTCGGTACGGCCCAGAGCCTAAAACCATCACCCCTTTATCCCCAATCGGCGTCACATCATGATGAGTACCATTATAGGTCATGTATAAATAGCTTGTCTTAGCAGGAAATTCCCCTGCCAAAGTGTCAATTTGAAAAACTGAAGGTGTTATTTTTAATTTTCTTCTTATCTCTCTAAATTCCAACTCCTTAATACCTAAAAGCTGTCCAATTTTCTTATCTGAGAATCCAAGTTGCTTAAGGTAAAGAACTTTACTGGGATCTAAACTATTATTTTTGATCAAATTATTTTCTGCCTCAACAATTTGGTTCAGTCGATGCAAAAACCAAGGATCAATGCCAGAGAGTTGATAGATCTTTTCTATTGATATTCCAATCTTTAATGCTTTCGCTATAAAAAATATTCTTTTTGAGTTTGCTTGTTTAATATTGTCTAAGACCTCCTCTTCGCTCATCTCAAAATTATTATCAGTTACCCCCTGAACTCCAATGTCAAGCATCCTTACTCCCTTCTGAATTGCCTCCTCAAATGTTCGCCCAATTGCCATAATCTCACCAACCGATTTCATTGAACTACCTATCTTTTCAGTTGTACCTTTAAATTTATCCATATCCCAACGAGGAATTTTGACCACAATATAGTCTAATGCCGGCTCAAAAAATGATTGGGTCACCTGGGTAACTTGATTTTTAATTTCTATTAAACTTCTCCCTAAAATGAGTTTGGCGGCCACATAGGCGAGCGGATAACCGGTTGCTTTCGAAGCTAAGGCTGAAGAACGGGATAAACGAGCATTGACTTCAATGACGTAATACTCAATTTCTTTATCCGGATGGGGGTTTAGGGCAAACTGTACATTGCATTCGCCAATAATTCCCAGGCCTCTAACAATTTTAATTGATAGCTCACGAAGATAGTGGTATTCAAAATTATTCAGTGTCTGGCTGGGAGCAACCACAATTGACTCACCGGTATGAATGCCAAGTGGGTCCATATTTTCCATATTACAAACCGTCACGCAATTATCATATTGGTCTCGAACTACTTCATATTCAATCTCCTTATAATGATGCAGATACTTTTCAACTAAAATTTGGGAAGAAAAGGCTAAAGCTTGCTCCGCTAATGAGATAAATTCTTCTCTATTTTTAACCATGCCTGACTTCTGTCCACCAAGAGAAAAACCAGCCCTAATCATGACTGGATAGCCTATTTCCAAAGCTTTCTTTAATCCTTCCGCGACTGATTTGACAGCAAAGCTTTGTGGAGTTGTTACTTTTATTTTATGAAGATGGTTGGCAAACTTTTCTCTGTCTTCAGTCAGAATAATTGCCGCTACTGGAGTTCCTAAAACTTGAACATTATGTTTCTTTAAAATCCCTTTTTTATAGAGTTC
>CAYIVY010000075.1:0-5368 GCA_964366945.1 uncultured Gammaproteobacteria bacterium | reverse complement strand
TCGTTGCCCATGAGACTGCCCATAAAATGTTTTACTCAGAAATTTATACAGAGATGTTACCACAAACAAGAGCTATCCAAGAAGCTGTTGCCGACCTCTTTGCCAGTTATTATACGAAAAATAATGGGGGCACAGAAGCAGAAATATGGATTAACCTGAATCGTGATATGAGAGATCCAACTAAAAACAAAATGCCAGATCGTTTGTTTTCCTCATATTACGACTGTGGAGGAGAACATCACACGAATGCTATGGTACTAGAAAAAGGATTTTATCTGGCTAGTGAAGGTGGGGATTTTAATGGTTATTCGATAAATCAGGGTATAGGTTTAGATAAACTTATAGCCATTGTCTACAATATATTGCTTAATAAGCATATATCGACTACTGCTAATTTTCTCAATTTTTATGACGGAATTTTAGCAAGCTGTAATGAATTAAAAAATACTGGTGGTATTACCAATGAGGACTGTCAAATAGTTCAGACAGCTTTCAAAGCCGTAGAGATAGATCAGCAATCAGTTCTGTATCAATTTAGTCCAATCTGTCAAGAAGAAGTTGCAAAACTTCCAGAAGCCCCAACAACTAACCCAACTTTGGCTACAAACATAACCCCAACTCCAACTCTTCTTCCTCCAACCCCAACTTCAATAATAATACCAACAAATACCCCAATCCCACAGGTAACAGCCGCGGTAAAATACACTGGATTATCAGGCTGTTTTAATTATACAAATCCAACAAATTGCACCAACAGATGCACTATCAATAATCCCGGTGGTGGATGGTTTTGTAATCAAACAAACGATGGTCAAGGCGGTATACCAGGAAAATTTTGTTGTTCACCTGACAAGAGAAGTGGGGGAACTACAACTATAACAACAGTGGTCGTTCCAACAGCAATTCCTCCGCAGCCAAACACACAGTCGAACATAACCTGTTCTTGGGGTTCAAATGTTTTTCCTTTCGGATATTGTAGCCCGACCAGTCCAGGAGGAGTTTATTTTTACTGTGGTAGTGAAATAGGAAATGGATGGGTAGAGGATAATCAGGGAATATGTCCAGTATGTCCAGCCGGCAACAAGAGCTGTCCTGGAGTTTGTATCGGCAAAGGCTTTCCAGCCGGTGATCGCAACTGTTGCTCCGGTTATAAAGATAGTAATGGAATCTGTAACCAAAATTTGTGATATGATTATTTTATGAAAAGTTTTTTAGTAAAAAAACAAATAGAAGATGAGTTAGTAACTAAAAAATATCTTGATATTAAATTAAGCCCTTTTGATAAAAAATTTGATCTTATTGATAATAGATTTAAAGATATTGATAAAAGATTTGATGTTATTGATAATAAATTTGATGTTATTGATAATAAATTTGATGTTATTGATAAAAGATTTGATGCTATTGATAATAAATTTGATGTTATTGATAAAAGATTTGATGCTATTGATAAAAAATTAGATAAGACAATCCATTATATGAATCTAAAATTCGACTCTATTGAAGAAAAATTAACCAAACTTGACACGATCGATCAACGGTTAGAGAGCATTATGAAAACTTTAGATTGGCTAGCAGGAGAATATAAAAAGCTCGACGAGGAACATGTAGTTGCCTCAGAGCAAAATCATCGAGTAAACAATAAATTAGAGAATCATGAAGGGAGAATTTCCAACTTAGAACAAAGAGTTGTTAGCTCATAAGACGTTCTACTAGTTTCGTAATTCGGGTTAATTAGCCTCATACAACCTACGAGGTTGTACGGGCGATTTTTACTTAGCTTCAGGGCTGGCTTCCTTTGGCAGTTCTAACTTGGGACTAATTTGGGTTGCCGGTGGGGTTGGAAGATTTAAACTACTCGTTTCTGTTTCGGCCGATTTAGTGGCGTCTTTTTCTTCTACCGGCAGTTTCTTTTTAAATTCGGCCAGTTCTTTTTGGACTTTTTCATAATCAGCTTTATTCAACTTCGGATTTAGTAGATTTAAGGTATTTTGCATAGCGTTGACCGCTTGAGGATAGTTTGCTTTTTGAAAGTTAGCCCAGGCATAGTTGTAAGAGGCATTTGGCCAGTCGGGCTTCATGGCAATAGCCTGTTCAAAAAACTTGTTTGCGTCATCGTATCTTTTCAAAAAATAATAAACTCCACCTATTCCGACTCGATAGGTTGGATTTTGCGGATCGGCCAATACCGCTCTTTCATAGGCGGAGATCGTCCAGACGTCGGCCCCTTCGGCGGCATTGATAACATTAAGATAGATTGAGGCGAGATTCTGCCAACTATCAGCCTTTTGAGGATTTAAAGATACAACCGCTTTACCTTCGGCAATGGCCGTTTGGATAGCTTGAGTGATGGTTTGACGATCGTTTTCAGTGATCTTTTTTGGATCTATTGTAGATATATTATTAGCCACTAAAAGATTGGTTTGAGCAAAATTAGTACGATATCTTTCGATATAGGGATTTAAAATAATTGCCTGTCTTTGATTATCATAGACCTGTTTTATATTATTATTATTAATTCCATCTAAAGATTTTTTAAAATAATATTCAGAATTATATGAACGAACTAAAAAATAACCAGAAGTACCGATTAAAATAAAAGAAAAAATGGTCATGCCGAGGTAGATTGGTGTTAGATTTTTGAGATCAATTGCAGCGGCAGGCTCGGCTCCAAATTTTTTGTCTCCAGTGGGAGCCCTCCCTGCAGGAAGCAGGGTGTCCCAAGTCGCCAAAAATTCGTCGCCTTCGCCTGTTGTTGACAGCATGACAAAAAACAAAAACCAGATGATTAATGAAGTTGGGAAGATTAATAGACAGATTAGCAAATAAAGAAATGAAATTAACTGTAGGGGCGATCCCTTGTGGTCGCCCTTGACAAGTTGTTTAATGACCGTAAAAATCAATAATCCAAAAGCCAATAGTCCAAATATTCCGGTCTCAGTAAAGATTTGCAGTATTGCCGAACGGGAGACATTAAAGCTATTAATCTGCCAAAGAGGCGATTGATTATAGGCAAAGTCTTTGACCCGAGTAAAGATGGCGCTAAAGTTATCCGGTCCTATTCCTATGATGGCGGTCTGAGGATTTTTTAAAGTTTCAAGAACGGCAAACCAGGAAAGACGGAATGGGGGGAGAATTAATGTAGGGGCTTGGTTAATCAAGCCCGTACCTGGTTTGACAAGCGCATAGATGATAAGAAAAAGGGCCAGTAAATTAATTGTAAATATCGAATAGTTAAGGACAGATTGTTTTATTTCTTGTTTATTGGGTTGTTGTGTTGTGATTAAGTGTACAAGTTGATAGACAACAAGAAAACCTAAGAAAAGTGCCAGATCTAGCTGGCTGCCCATCGGAGTGAAAGCAGGGTTTTTTAGAAAAGCAAGAGACTGGGGGAGAGCATCGGCCAGCTGGCGGATTTTGAAAGGTTGAAAGAAAAAGACAATCGCCACCAAAGACAAGATGATAGATGATAGATGATAGATGATGGTTGGAACTTTTATTCTCGATAGATAAAAATATAAAATCGCCAGAAAAATCATCATGACTATTCCGAAGTTTGGATTGAGTAAAGCTTGGACTTTATTAGGCGAAGAAAATAATGTTGATATAGCCACTGTTGTTACAAATAATATTATTAAATTATCAAAGGGAAGTTTTTGCCAAGAGATTTTTTTAGTGACCAATAATTTGATAGTAGAGATTGCTAAAAGAGCTAAACAGACAAAAGCCAATAGGTAAAACTTATTGGTGACAAAGTATTCTTGAGTTAAGGGGAGAAAGAAAAATGGGAAGATAAACAGGAACGATGAAAGGACAAGAGTTAAAATTTTATTAAATATTTTTTCCATAAATCTAATACTAATATACAACTTTTAATAATACAAATCAATCTTGAGTTGCACAGGTGACTTGGCATTGCTCATCGGTATAATATGTCTCGCCAGGTACAATAACTTGACAGTGTTCGTAAGGGTTTGGCGGTTCACCATTAGCGGCCCCCCCACAAGTATTGCAATTATGAGCGTCGTTAAGAAAATGAAGAGTTGTTGCGTCGGTGCATAGATTAAGGTTCGCTTCCAAACTAGTGTTGGGACTGCTAACGCCGTAGTTATAGCTAAAATCAGGGGCCGGTCCGCAACCATATTGGCATTTTTGGGCAATGATTGGATCAGATTGATTGGAAAGAGTTGTATAAATTCGATAATGAGTGGGGCAGGTAGTTGTTGGGTCAACCTGATAGGTATAGTTTTTTTGGGGCGATCGGGGATCGCAAGGGAGATGGGAAAGATAGGGGGAGAATTGGGGTGATAGGGCGTGGCGACCACAGATGTTGCAAGTTGTTCCGCCGGTGTCATTATAACAAACTTCGTTTGGCTTGGGATAGCATTGTTTGTCATTGTAAAAATCTTCCAAAACTTTTTGCAAAGCGGCTAATTCTGATTTTCTTCGGCTATCTTGGCCTTTATAAATTTGGGTTAAGGGTTTGAGCCCTACAAGAAGAGCCGTCGCCACAATAACGATCAGGGTAACGACGATCATAATTTCCATGAGGGTAAAACTTTTTTTCATAGATATACTCTAATAATACACTGATTAATTAATAATAAGCCAATTGAATTTAATAGGCGTTGTTGATGGTACGGCCGATACGACTTTAAAATACGGCTTGGCACCTATATATTCTTTCTTCACGACCGTTAGTTGATTACTTGAAGGATAGTCTGAGGTTGGAGTAATATAGACCAGAGAATCCTTTTTAATATTATCGTTGTAAACTACAACCTCATTAGGATTATTGTTATTATTTTCTGGCAGTATTCCTATTCCTGCCGAGGAGGTAGCCGCTTCAATGGCCGGGGCAAAAAGGCCATTTTTTTCAAAATTATCCGGGGCGGCGATGATTGAAGCCGAATCAGTTGCATCCAAATATTTATCAGAAATTGCAATATTATTGGTTGAAAGATTATTAATTGAGACTTGATTATTATCAGATAGTCCTTTGATTTCATTGGTTCTAACTCCTTTTTCGGCAATTAACTCTCCACGAGTAGTAATTGTTCCGTCTTTGGCGATTATAACGGCTCCGTCAAATAGATTAATCTTTGCTAAAGCTGAAAGTCTAAGCTCGGAGGCGAGGGAGATAATTGAGTTTTGATCAATTAAAGTGGTGCCGACCAACAGGGAATTGGCGATGGAAACATTGTAAAGATTAGAATTACCAGTGACGGTCAACTGTTCAATGGTGTCATTCCCTCGAAGGAGGGAATCTATATTATTAGACTGGATCCCCGCCTGCGCGGGGATGACAGAAGAATCCAAATTCTGATAATAGTTTGGATCGGGGATAGGTTGAGATCGGAAGAGCACA
>CAYIVY010000074.1:0-5379 GCA_964366945.1 uncultured Gammaproteobacteria bacterium | reverse complement strand
TGTCCTGAGCGAAGTCGAAGGATCTAATAGCATGTCACGTACGGCGCCACCGACCAAATAAATTTGGTACTTATTTTTTTCAAAAACAGATAGTAAATTGATCACTTCTTTTGGCAATTTAATCATTTGAAAATTATATATCAACTAATGATTTTAAAATATCAAGATTTTTTTTGTCAGGTCCGTTACCATCAAAACCAGGAGTTTCAATAATAAATGGATAGTTTTTAGTCTTGTGATGGTTAATCAAGGTTTTAAATTCTTCTATACCGATTTTGCCTTCTCCTATATTATCATGACGGTCGTGACCGGAATTAAATTCATCCCGACTATCGTTTACGTGCCATAATTCAATCAGACTATTTATTCCGAGTTTAGCGAGTTTGTTGAGAAATAATTCGAGTTCTTGATTTGTATCAAATTTATAACCGTTAGAAAAAAGATGGCAGGTGTCAAAACAAATTCTGATTCGAGGACTATTAACATCTTTGACGATTTGAGCAATCTCTTCAAGTGTTTGTCCAATCTTTCTGTTTCCGGAGTTCTCAATAATGAATAAAGATTTCTTTGGGGTTTTGTCAAGTATTTCTCTAATATTATTTATTAATACTTTATATTTATTATCTTGTGGACGGCCGTCGTTAAGATAATTTTTAAAAGAGCCAAGGTGAATGATTGAGCCTTTAACACCGAGCTTTGGTGCAAGATTTAATTCGTTAATTAAAGACATTTTTGACATATGGCCAATGCGACTACCATCGGCTAAATTGATTAAATAAGTTGCATGAAAGTATATTGGTTGAATCGGAAATTCTGAATTCTGAATTCTAAATTGTTTAATTTCTTCTTCACTTGGTTTGGCGAAGTTCCAACCGCGAGGAGAAGAAGAAAAAATTTGTAGGCAGTTTCCTCCGATATTTTTTATTCTCTCTAAAGCCTGCGTATAACCACCGGCAATAGATTGATGAGCGCCAAGTTTCATATATTTTTATTTTAACCAATCAACAATATAATCAGTAACACATTTTATATAAATTTCTTTGCTAAGACCATGATCTATATTTTCGTCTAGAATCAATTTTTTTTGCTTAGAGCCAAGCTGGTTATATAAAGTTTTACCATGTATTGAGTCAACAATTTTATCTTTTGAAGCGACGATCAACAAAGTTGGGATAGTGATAAGCGCGGGTTTAAGTGTTTGGAAATAAAAATTCAAATTTTCTCTAATAACTTTTACAAAAGGATAAAAAATTAACATTGAAATTAGAATTTTTCTAAAACGCCAAGCAACATTTTTTAAAAAATAAACGAATGGATTTATAAAAATTAATTTATTGACACGTAAATTATTATTCATGTTTAACAAAACGGAAAGACCCCCTAAGCTGGCACCAAAAAGAACAATTTCTTTATAAGAGTTGGAAAAATAACTAACTATAGTCGAGATATTTTGTTTTTCAGTTGGCAGGAATGGTTTTTCTTTATCTGTGAAGTTAAATCGAAAAACGTTAAAATTATTTCCCAGTAATTCAGCAATCCGCTTGATCACAGGTTCATCTTTCGAATCTTGATATCCATGACATAAAATAATTAAAGTGTTTGACTTTTTATTTATATGTAAGTCTCCGTTGATTTTTAGATTTTGTTGAAAAGGAATAGAAATTTTTTTAAGCATGAAGAAATTATATCAAATAAACTGTCATTCCCGCGCCCGCCTGCCGGCAGGCAGGTCGGAGGAGCGCGTATACGTGGTCTTCGAGCATTTAGATAAAATTTAAGTGAATTATAAAATGCTCTTGACACATTAGCAGAGGTATAGTATATTTGCTAATCAGGTACCATCCGGCACCTGATAAAATTAACTATGGAAGACTTAACTCAAAGACAGATAGACATTTTAAAAGTAATTATTTACGAATATACAGAAACCGGCACGGCCGTGGGTAGTAAGATTTTAGAAAAGAAATATAAACTGGGTATATCCCCGGCAACAATCAGAAACGAGATGGTTGAATTATCTAAAAAGGGGTATCTTAAAAAAACTCATTTTTCATCAGGAAGGGTTCCTTCAGCCAAGGGTTTAAGGTTTTATATAAAACATCTAATGAAACAGAAGGAGATGTCAACGACCGATGAAGTTTCATATAAAAACAGTGTTTGGGATGAGAGAAAAGAGTCGCACAGACTCCTTTCTCAAGCAACTAAAATTTTGTCACAAAAAACAGGCTTACTGTCTTTGATAACCACCAATAAAGGAGACATGTACTATTCAGGTATGGCTAATTTACTGAATCAGCCGGAGTTTCTTGATATAAATCTTTCAAAAACCTTATTTAGCAGATTGGACGAAATTAGCTTCTGGGAAAAAATATTAAACGATATGTTTTCTCTGGAAGACGAGATTTATTATATGCTCGGCGAGGAAGATTTTCATGATCCGGTTTTTGATTGCTGCGCCAGTGTTTTTGGTGAGTTTGAAAGTAGCAAAATTAAAGGAATTATTGGTGTAATAGGTCCAAAAAGAATGTCGTACGATGCTGTCATTCCTCAAATTAGATATTTTTCTGGATTATTAGGTGAAATTGTGAAAGAACAAGCGTTATAATTAAAGCTATGGACAAAACTAAAATTAAGAAACCAATAATTGATAAATCTGTGCAAGAAATGGAAAGTTTGAAACAACAGATTGATGAATATAAAAATAAATATTTACGAGCGTTAGCAGATTATCAAAATTTGGAAAAAAGAATTAGCGATGAAAGATTTGAATTAATTAAAATGGCCAATAAGAATTTATTAGTCAAAATTTTGCCATTTTTAGACAATTTAGAAAAAGCAGAAATTTTTGTTAAAGATCAGGGGTTAAAATTTTCAAAAGATCATTTTTTACAGATTTTGAAAGAAGCGGGATTAGAAGAAATTGAGATAATTAACAAAGACTTTGATCCAATATCAGCCGAGGCTATTGAGATTATACCGGGAAAAGAAGAAAATAAAGTTGTTGAGGTTTTAAGGAAGGGATATAAATTTGAAGATAAGATAATTAGGGTGGCACAGGTTAAAGTGTCAAAAAAAATTGTTAACACCTGAGTGTTAAAAGTTATTAATTATTAAAATAAAAATATTATGGCTAAAATAATAGGGATTGATTTAGGTACAACAAATTCATGTGTGGCAGTAATGGAGGGTGGAAAACCAAAAGTTATCTTCTCTCAAGAGGGAAGAAATACCATTCCTTCGGTTGTGGATCCGGTTAAGCGGATTGTTGGGGACGTTGCCAAAAGGCAGATGGTTGTTAATCCAAAAAATACTATTTTTTCAATAAAAAGATTGATGGGGCGAAGATTTTCTGATGAGTCAGTCAAATTTGATGCTAAATGGTTGCCTTATAAAATTAAGTCTGGTCGTGATGAGATGGCCGACGTTGAAGTTGATGGTAAGACCTATACCCCTCAAGAAATTTCAGCAATGATTTTACAAAAAATTAAAGTTGATGCAGAATCTCATTTGGGGGAAAAAGTTGAGAAAGCTGTTATTACGGTTCCGGCCTATTTTGATGATGCTCAACGCCAGGCAACTAAACAAGCAGGTGAGATTGCAGGTCTAGAAGTGGTCAGAATTATTAATGAACCAACGGCAGCTGCCCTAGCTTACGGGTTGGATAAAAAACATAGTCACATAATTGCCGTATATGATTTGGGAGGAGGTACTTTTGATATTACCGTACTTGAGTTGGGTGAAGGGGTCTTTGAAGTCAAAGCAACCAACGGTGATACGCATTTAGGTGGAGATGACTTTGATAAAATAATTTTGGACTATATAGCCGATGAATTTAAAAAAGATAATGGTGTTGATTTAAGGAAGGATGCACAGGCTTTACAAAGATTACGAGATGCCGCAGAAAAAGCCAAAATTGAACTTTCAACTTCAAAGGAAGCCGAAGTCAACCTACCCTTTATCACAGTCAAGGATGGTCAACCATCACACTTAGTCATGAAAATTGGTCGAGATAAACTTGAATCATTGATCGGCGACCTAATCGAAAAAACTTTTGGACCGGTGAAAGCTTGTCTAAAAGATGCTAAGGTTGAAGTGTCTAAGATTGATGAAGTAGTCTTGGTTGGGGGAATGACCAGAATGCCAAAGGTGATAGAAAAAGTCAAAGCATTTTTTGGAAAAGAACCAAATAGATCAGTTAATCCTGATGAAGTAGTAGCCCTTGGTGCAGCAATTCAAGGTGGTGTTTTGACCGGTGAAACAAAGGACGTTGTATTGTTGGACGTCACTCCATTAACGATGGGTCTCGAAACACTGGGTGGGGTAATGACGCCATTGATTCAAAAAAATACCACGGTACCAAATACGAAAGCCGAAGTATTTTCAACAGCCGGTGATAATCAAACTCAGGTTGAAATTCATATCATGCAGGGCGAAAGACCTTTAGCTAAGGATAATAAATCTCTTGGCAGATTTACCTTAGACGGAATTCCTCCGGCTCCCCGTGGAGTTCCTCAGATTGAGGTTTCTTTTGATCTTGATGCCAACGGAATTTTAACGGTAACAGCCAAAGATAAAGCAACCGGTAAATCCCAAGCAATCAAAATCACTGGATCAACCGGCTTGACGAAAGATGAAATTGAAAAGATGAGAGAAGAGGCGGAAAAAAATGCTGATAAAGATAAAGAGGAAAAAGAAAAGATTGAAGTCAGAATTAAAGCTGATAACATGATCTATGTTTCGGAAAAATCTTTACGTGATGCTGGAGATAAGGTTGACAAAACCGTTAAAGAAAACGTTGAGAAAAAGATTAAAGAGTTAAAAGAAAAGATTGAAAAAGGTACTAAGGATGAGATCGAGTCAAAGACAAAAGATCTTTCTGACGAGCTTTCAAAGATCGGTCAGGCGGCTTATGCTAAACAAGAGGCAAAGCCAGGGACTCAAGCGGGACAACAAGACGGTCAACCGAAAGAAGAAGCAAAGGCTGAAGATAAGAAGAAAGATAAAGTGGAAGAAGGAGAAGTTGTAAATTAAAAATATGTCTGATTACTATGACACTCTTGGTATTTCAAAAAGTGCGTCTGAGCAGGAAATAAAAACGGCTTATCGTCGGCAGGCCCTCAAATGGCATCCAGATAGAAATAAAACCGCGGGGGCAAATAATAAGTTTAAAGATGTAACAAAAGCTTACGAAGTTCTCTCCGATTCGAAAAAAAGAGAAATGTATGATCAGTATGGTGAGAGTGCCTTTAATCGGGGGGGCCCTGGTAATCCAGGGGCGGGTCAGTCATATCAATCAAATCCTTTTGAGGGTGGGTTTGGAGGATTTTCAACTCAGGGGTTTGAAAACGTTGACTTTGGTGGATTTTCCGACCCTTTTGA
>CAYIVY010000073.1:0-5386 GCA_964366945.1 uncultured Gammaproteobacteria bacterium | reverse complement strand
AAATTAAAAACTTACTTTCATTTACCTATTTGAGACGGCCGGACCAAATGGGTTATGGATTTTTAAGACGAGGTCTTGATTTATTTTCTCAAAACGTGTAAATTTCATACTAATGAAAGATAAAAAAGTAATCTCCCCAACGCAAAAGGCCTTAAATTTGTGGGCAGTAATACTAATTGTATGGAGTATCTATAGAACTTATTTTAAATTACCTGAATGGTTTGATGAATTTATTGCTAAACCTTTAGTTTTTGTTTTACCAGTTCTGGTTTATATTAAATCGGTAGAAAAAAAACAGATTCTGTCAAGTTTATTTATCAATAGGAGATTTAATAATTTTGTTAAAGAATTCTTTATTAGTTTTGGGGTGGGGATAATGCTTTTATTAACGGCTTTACTTTCTATATATTTAAGATTTAGAAAATTTGAATTATTTGATCATTTTCCGAGCTTTAACCAATTAGGGCTAATTGTTTTGACTGCTTTGGCTACTGGTGTCACTGAGGAAATTCTTTCACGTGGTTTTGTACTTAAGAGACTTTATGAAGAATCAAAAAACGCCTATTCATCAACTTTTTTTGCCAGTATTTTATTCTTCTTTCTTCATGTTCCGATTCTTTTTGCCAACAATAGAATTAACGGAAGTATGCTTTTAGTGTTTATGGTAACAGATTTGCTTTTGAGTATGGTCAACGGACTAATAATGATTCAAAGAAAAAGTTTAACTGTACCGATTTTGATTCATGCTTTTTATAATATTGTTATTAGTTTGGCTATTATTTAATTTCTTTAATTAAAAATATAACCTCATTTCTTACCTGAATTTTTTTTAAAATTGGTTTTTCTTGGTCAGAAAAATCATCAGGATAGCCAACAAGTACGGTTTTTTTTGTGTTGATGGAAGAATCAACATTGAAATTGAATTTGTCAAAACTTTCAACCTGTCCAAAACCATACTCATCAGGAGCTGATAGTTTAGCCATTTGCTGATATTTTTCTGGAGGGTATCGGAGGTAGAATAGTAAAAAAATATATGGTTGACCGTTTTTTTTGGTGATGTAAAAATTATCAAACTCGCCGTAATTGACTTTAATATAATCTGCTAATTCTTTGTATCCAGCCTGCCAACTACGCAGTACAACGGCTCTTTTAGGATAATGATTAAAATAGAAATCCCAAGAATAGAAAGAAAGAATTATATAGAAAGTTGCAAGTACTAAGTACAAATAAACAGTCTTTTTGTTGAGGAAATAAACTATTCCATAGGCAGAAATTATAAAAATTGGAACAAAGATAAAGGCTGATCGATTGATTGATTCACCAGCCCAACTTAGGGAAGCACTGGCTGGCGAAAAAAGAAGCATTAATAAAATTAAATATCGCCATTTTTCTTTGTTTTTAAATAAAAAGTATAGTCCAATGAAAATAAAAATATATTCTAAAGCTGTTATTGGGGAGATTCCTGGATATCAAAAGCGGTGATTTTCATCACCATTAATAATTAGAAATTGTGGAGAAAAATATTTAAAATAATTTGTGCTTAGATCTTTTATTCCAACAGTTAATTTGTTGTAAAGCAAAAGACTCCCGCCTTCACCGCGTAGTTCATTGATCTTTAATGAAAAACCAAGATTATTAAAAAATAATAAGTTTTTAATTCTGGTTGGTTTATAGACGATATCAGTTATTCCAAAAAGAAATACAGTAAAAACAAAAATCAACAGAAATAATTTAGATAATTTTTTTTTGAAAACAAAAAATATAAATAAAAAAAAATAAAAGCCGGCCCAAAGTCGGGAAGAATGGTATCCGAAAAGAGAGATAAAAAATGATAGATTAAAAAACAAAAAATATACAACGGTTTGTCTCTTATAAAATTTTATAAATAAATAAAAAGATAGAGTCAGAAAAAACGAAGTCATATAGCTTTCACTTCCTTGGCGACCGAGAAGTTGTAACCCCGGAGCTAAGGAAGATAAAAAAGAGGCGAGTAAAGAAATATTTTTCTTGCTCAATAATTCTTGAGTTAATAAAAATATTATAATTGGAAAGAAGAGAATAAAAGGAAAATTTACCATTCTTATACCAGTTTCCGTCAGTCCAAATATTTTAATAAAGGGAACGGCTAAGTAGGTTAAAAGAGGCAGTTTGTAGTCTCCAAAAGATTTGAATCTTAAAGGCATAAAATTTCCGTACTGATCTTTACCGGTTTTTAAGATAGAGTAAGCGTCATAAGCATTGGCAGCTTCGTCGGCGTTTAAGGCAGGAGGAGAGATATTCATTTTATATAGAAAAAGGCCAACAGAAATAAGAGAAATTATTATTAACACAATTGGCGTTAAGTATTTTTTAAACATAGTATTTTAAAAAGCTCGATACCAAAAATTTTTTGACGGAATACCACAAACCGCAAAAAATTTGGCATCTTCGCTTTTATTTAAACAATTCCAATATTTCCTTATCACTTTTAATAAACAATTTTATAGTTTTTTTTCTTGCTTGTAAAATCTTAGGTAGTCTAATTAGGGCTTCAAAAAATCCGGATATAAAAATAAATCTCGGAAAATTAATAAGATGCTTGATTATTAAACCATTATCAGTAAGATTTTTCCAATTAAAGATCAGTTGATTGCGAAAAGCTGTTTTCAAAATTTTTGATTTATCAAAATATTTTCCAATAGTTGATTCGTGGTTGTGTGCGACTTTAATATTTGGATCGTATAAAATTTTATATCCAGCTTTCCAAGCTCTATATGATAAGTCAATATCTTCCCAATAAAAAGGATTATAAAGTTCATCAAGTAGCCCTAGATCAATAAATAGTTTCTTATTAAAGATCGATGAGCCGCCTTCAGCCCAAAAGTTAGTGACTAGTGACGGGTGATTAGTGACTAGTTGATAACTATGATTAATTAGACCGTTTTGGAAATAGGCGCGGTTGGCTCCGACGATTTTACCATCTTTTTCAATTTGAGAAAAACCAATGGCGAATAAATCATTATTTAATTCAAAATATTTTAAAGCTGCTAAGAAAGAATTATTTTTTAGAATTACATCAGAGTTCATCAGGAAAACATAATCTCTTGTTGCTTTTAAAACACCCATATTAACATTGCCGGCAAAGCCGAGATTTTTATTATTATTTATAACTATTGCGTCAGGATAAATTTCTTTAACTTGTTTTGTAATATTTTCCAGTGGGTAATCATTTATAACAATCACCTCACAGCCTTCAAAACACTTTTTATTAATACCTAAATACCTGTAGAACATTTCGTAGTTCTTATATACGGGGATAATAATTGAAATGGAATATTCTTTCATAAGACACTCTTTATAAAGACAGTCTTAAATAAGACTGTCTTTAATTTTGTTTTTAAAAACTTGATAAGAAAAATTTTCTTTAACAAACTGTTTCCCATTACTAACGACATTCTCTTTCAGTACGTCGTTTGAATTTATTTTAATCATTTTATTAATTAATTCATCAGACGAAGTAAACAGAAATCCATTTTTATTATCATTTATCAACTCTTTCGGACCACCGGCAGAATAACAAAACGTCAAGCAGCCTGAAGCCATAGCTTCAAGAGGAGCAATCCCAAAGTGTTCAACTTGCTCTGGATTTTTTTCCTCATCGACTCCTAGACCTGCAAAATGCCAATAATAAGTGGCAAGTTTGTAAAGTTTGTCAAGTTTGTCAAGAGAAACGTTAACTTCAAAAATAATCGAAAGATCGTTCCCAGCAAGTTTTTTTAATCTGTCAAAATATTTTTGATCTTCTTTCATAAGTCCACCTGCCAATATTAGTTTATAGTCTGCAAATTCTTTTGATTTATTTTTTAGATCTTTGAAAGTTTGAATCATTAGATCTTGTCTTTTGCTATGAAGATGGGAGAAAAATCTGCCGACGGAAAGAATGATTTTTTCTTTTTTGAAAGAACTTGTATCCTGTTTAATTAGTTTGTTATCTAAATAAGGCATAATCACAGTTGATTTAATACCAAATTTTTTAAGCCATTTTTGAGTAAATGTTGAGTGGGTTATGAACTGATAATTTATAAGTTTGAGTCTATTAATCAAGCTTAAAGAGTATAGTTTTTTATCCGGAATCATCGCATAAACAAAATTCTTTTTAGCTCCGGAAAAAAAATAGCTACCATCAGTTACATAAAAGAAGTAGTCATACTCTTTGAGGATAGAAAAGAAATTGTCATTTCGAGCGAGTGAAATGAGTCGAGAAATCTTATTTAAGATCCCTCGACTTCGCTCGGGATGACATCGGAAAACATTTGGCAACCACTTCCATGTATTAATATATCGAAAGGCAAAACGATTTTTGATTTCCTGCGTCAGGTCTTTGTCCCAAATAATATTTATTTCGTATTCAAGATCAGCAAAGACGTCCATTATAGAAAGAATGTACTTTTCCCCGCCACCTAAGGTATCTAAAAAAGGATCATAAACGCCGATTTTTTTCATATAAAAATAAATAAGTAATAGTCTTTGAAAACGCTTGATAAAGAGATTCGATTACTCCAAATGTTCCGTCGAAAAAACCTAAATTTTTAATAAGACGTCGATAAAGTTCAGCTAAAAATTTTCTGAAAAATGTTTTTGTAGTCGTTTTTTTGCCAGCTTTATAAAGTAACTCCGATTCAATATCTTCGAAGATAACAGTTTTATTTACCATATTACTTAAATCTCCATGAAAATAATGAACTAGAGGATTTTTAAGATATCCAAAATCACCTTTAATTTGTGGGGTAGAGTGAATGCGTTTTGGCCAGTTAACAAATGATTTTTTATTGATCAATCTAATTTGATAGTCTGGCCACCAGCCACCATGGCGAAGCCACTTGATTCCGGAAAAGATATTTTTGCGAGGGATTTTATAATATTGTAGGGGCGGATCCCTGTGTCCGCCCGATTTATTTTGAATTTTGTTTTTTATTTCATCAGCAAGTTCTTCCGTCATTCTCTCGTCGGCATCAAGAATAAAGACCCAGCCTGTTTTTGCCTGTTTTATTCCAAATTCACGGGCCGGTTCAACATAGTTAGATTTAGGGAAATTAAAAACAGAAATTTTTAAATTCTTGGCAATTTCTACAGTTTTATCATTACTTTCCATATCAACGAGAATTATTTCATCGGTCAATAATTTAGCAGAGTTAATACAATCGCTAATACTCTTTTCCTCGTTTAGAGAATGGATAATGATTGATAAGTTTTTCATTGATGTAAAAGATAATTTTTTATTAAGTGAATTTTTGTTCTAAAAGGAGCATATTTTAGACCAAAGATTAATCGGTTCTTTTTTTGGTATTTCTGATGAAGTAGGGAACCGGCGCCGCCGGTTGACTGGGCATTTTTATGCCAGATAATG
>CAYIVY010000072.1:0-5415 GCA_964366945.1 uncultured Gammaproteobacteria bacterium | reverse complement strand
AAGGGTTTTAGTCGAGAGTTACTAAGTAGCGACTCTCCCATCTTTTTTCTCAGTATTATGTTGTAATATTACTTCATGACTATTTTTTCTATTGATTCCGGCATAGAACGCACCGGTTATGCGATTTTTAAGGATAAAAAGTACGTCACTTCCGCGCTTGTAAAAACGTCCAAAAATAAACCTACGGAAATTAGATTAGAAGAAATTTACTCAAAACTTAAAGAAGTATTTAAGAAATATAAGCCGGATGTGATGGTGTTGGAACAGTTACTTTTTTTTAAAAACCAAAAAACTTTTATTCGTGTTGCTCAAGCCCAGGGAATTGTTATGTTATTGGCTGCGCAGAATAAAATTAAAGTTGAGTTCTTGACACCTCTTCAGATAAAACAAATTATTACTGGTTATGGTCAGGCCGATAAAAAATCAGTTCAAAAAATGATTCGTCTTACAACCGAGATTGACATCAAGCAAGATGATGAAGCCGATGCCGTTGCTTGCGGACTAGCCTACATTCATTTAGTTGGGTCCAATTTGAGATATGATCTTTGAGGCATATTGCGCACCATTTTCCATTGACTTTTTTATATCCTTTGATTTTAAATATTGAGCGATAAATCCAGCTGTGTAGCCATCACCAGCGCCAGTTGTGTCAACTATCTTAGTTTGAATAATTGGTTGAAAGTAGTTAATTTCTTTAAAATAACCATAGCTACCATTTATTCCATCTGTTACAATTACAATCTTGTCTTTTAATTCTGAGACTTCTGATATTTTAAAATCCTTAAATTTTATTTCTTGATATGGTTTTTTAATTATTTCTGAAAATTCGTAGCCATTAACAATTAAAACATCAATTGCGTTAAAAATTTTATTTAATTCAGTGATCGGTTTTTTGCAATCAACGGTTGATAGATTCAAAAATGTTAAGGTTTGGTCGCCTTTAAGATAGTTAATCATCTTTACTTTATCCTCAAAATCTATGTGGGGTAGAGAACTAAAAAAAACGTTTTTAGCAGTTTTTAATTGTTGATGAAGGGTAAATTTGTTAAAAAGATTAGCTGGCGTTTCATAATTTATTATCGTTCTTTCGCCATTTTTATTTAAAAGAATGGTGGAAATTTTATGGTAATTATCTTCAAATTGACAAAGTTCAGTAACAATATTTTTGGTTTTTAATTTTTTAAGAATAATTTCCTTAAAAGAATTATTACCAATAATGCCAAAAAGCGCGCAATTTAGTCCATGTTTTGTAATGCCGGCAGCTACATTGACAGCTCCACCACCGACGTCCTCATGAAAAGTATCGCTAAAATATTTTCCACCAACTGCCAACTCAAAGCGATTATTATTTTCGGTTAGTGACTGACCTTGAAAGTATAGATCAATACAGATGTTACCGATAGAGATTAAATCGTACATAACTAAATGATAGCAAAGTTAATAAAAAATATGAAGATAAATAAAATTTATTTCAGTCTGAAATTTATAATTGATTTGTAGATTTATGACTGTTCATCTAAAATTATCTCATGCTAACTATTATCTGCGGTGAGGACTCTGTTTCATCAAGAAATTATTTTTTAGAACAACAAAAAATATTGATTGGTAAAGGCTTTGAGATAGTTAATATTGACTATCATCAAGTTCTAGAGCTTGATGAGTCTGAGGCATCAAGCGCGTCATTATTTACTCAAAAACGGGCCCATTTTACCAGTAACTTAAACAGAAAAGTTTTAAAAAAACTAAACATTAAAACCGAAGCCATAGTTAAAAATATTATTTTATCCAAGGCAATCCAGCTTTTCGATTGGGAGGAGGAGACTTCGGCTCGAGATTTAAAGTCAATTAAGGGTATTGTTATTAAAGAGTTAAAACCTCGTCAGACAATTTTTAAACTACTTGATTCGTGTTACCCTGGTAATTTAAAACAGTTTATTTCTATTTTAGAGACAATTTCTGAATCAACCGAAGATATTTTTGTATTTATTATGATGGCTCGGCATATGAGAAATATTTTAATTACCAAAATGGGCGAGCGGCTACCAAAACTAGCTTCCTGGCAGATTGCTAAACTATCAAACCAAGCCAAATATTGGAAGCTGGAAAATTTAATCAATTTTTATCAGGGATTACATCGGATTGACGTTAATTCAAAGACTATCAGTCCTTATTCCATCAAAAAATCCCTTGATATATTAGCTTGTTATTATTTATAATAACAACAGTATTATGAAACAAATTCCTGATCATGTCTTTCGGGGTTACGACTTACGCGGCGTTGTAGGTACAGACTTGGACGATGAAAACGTTTTAATACTTGCTAAAGGTTATGCCACTTATCTACTGCAGAGGAGAATTTACGATTGTGTAATTGGTTTTGATTCTCGGGAGTCAAGTCCAAGATACAGAGACATCTTTGTTTCCGGCCTAATTGAGTCGGGGATTACAGTTTTTGATATTGGGATGACTCTTTCACAGATCTGTTATTTTGCCCAATATTATTTTAGGACTAGAGGTATGGTGATGATCACCGCTTCACACAACCCAAAGGAATACAACGGTTTTAAATTCGGCACTGGTTATTCCGAGACGATGGTTACCGAGGAAATAGTGGAATTTCGTGATCTGGTTAAGTCAGGAAAATTTATTGCCCTTGAAAAAAAAGGCGAACATATCAAGCAGGATGTCTTTACCTACTACCAAAAAGATCTGCTCAGACGAATTGGCAAGATTAAGAAATTCAAAGTTGTTATTGATTCCTGTGCAGCTACAACTGGATTATTTCTCCCAAAGATTTTGCGCTCGGTTGGTTGTGAGGTTATCGAACAAAACACCACTCCAGATTCAACCTTTCCTGTTGGTGTCGCCGACCCGACCGAAAAAGAAGTCCAGGAAAGATTAGCTAAACGTGTAGTTGCGGAGAAAGCGGAGCTAGGTTTTTCATATGATACTGACGGGGATAGAATTGGTGTCGTTGATCAAGATGGTGGACTAATTTGGAATGATACTTTAGTTTCTCTATTTTCAAAAGATATTTTAGACTTTGCTCCAGGATCAGAAATTGTTTACAACGTTCTCTGTTCTAAACAGGTAGACGAGGTAATTAAACAAAGTGGCGGGAGACCTCTAATGTGGAAAACGGGGCATTCTTTTATCAAAGCTAAAGTTCGGGAAGATGGGGCGATATTTGGTGGAGAATTGAGCGGTCATTTTTTCTTCTGTGATAATTTTTATGGCCATGATGATGGGGCGATTGCCTCTCTGCGATTATTGGCATATTTAACCCGGGTTAACCAATCTTTAAAGGAAGCAATTTCAAAGCTACCTCATTATTTTTCCAGTCCGGAAATTAAGGTTGGATGTGCTGACAGTATCAAATTTTCCGTGGTTACCGATAAAATAGGTGGAGAAATCAAGAAACTTTATCCAACGGCAAAATATATTGAGATTGACGGAGTCAGAATGGATACAGAAAACGAAATGATGATTGTGAGGGCCTCTCAAAATGGTCCTTATTTGACAATAAAATTTGAAGGTAAGACTCAAGAAAAATATGATCTTCTAAAAACTCAAGTTGGCAAAATTCTTCATAGTCTGCAAGAGATTGATTTTAAATCAGGAGTCAACGTATCTTCTCTGGATTAGTTTAAGGATTGCTAAAATCTCCCGTTTTTACTATAATTGAGTCGCTTATGCCAGATAACATTGTTCTTTCCCAGTTTACCCAGGCTCTTATTGAGGCAATAAAATACGTTAAACCAAAAGTAAAGCCTGATGATATCTCTGCTTTATCAGTTTCCCAAACCGTCTCTTTTTTTGCGTTAGTTTATGAAAAAGTTAGAAATGCCGTTGAGTATCGAGACGATCATTTGATTTTACGAGCAGCGATTGAGCGAATTTTAAAAAGGCGGTTTTCACTAAATCCTGAAGGTCACGGTGAGGCGGAGAATTTACTGCGCGAACTTCTTTGGGCTAGGTATTTTGATAACGGAGATCTAGGTGTTGAAGATACAATCAAGATTCAAAATTTGATTGATAAATATATTGTTCTTCGCCGTCAACTGGTAGTTGGAAGAGATACTGATTTGAAAATTTATATTGACCAGTATTTATTGGATATTTTTACCTGTGAGATTGAAGAGTCTCTCAAACCTCAGTCAGCTCAAATACAGTCCAATCTAACTTTTTTTATCTATCAAGTGCTCAGAAGAAAAATCAAAATAGAAGGTTTAAAAGAAGATCAAAAAGACAGTTTTTTTTTAGTTGCAATCGAAAAAGTTTTTGCTAAAAGTGACCGTGCTTATCTTAGGTATCATCTATTTAGTACTTTTTATAAAACCATATATAGTTATTCAGAAAAAGAACTTCAGGATCTCGTGGCAACCTTGCCGACTATTTTTAAAAAAATTGATGTCATGGTTGCAAATCCTTACGTCGAGAACTTGATAAAATTTACACGCAAACAGCTACCGCCATTTTTAATTTTATTCTCATTAATAAAAAATAAACCTTCCCAACTTCAAGAAATATTGACCAATAAAGAAAAATTGTGGAGTGAGGTTGATCAAACGTGTCGGGAAAAATATCAACAGTTGGGAGCCAGGGTGCGGACATTGGCCGTCAGAAGTTTTATCTATATATTATTTACTAAAATGATCTTTGCCATAATTTTGGAGATTCCTGTTTCTAATTATTTTTATGGTGAAGTAAGTCTAAGCGCTATAATCATCAACAGTATCTTTCCTCCAATTCTCATGGTAATGATTTTGAGTTTTTTTAAAATTCCTGGCGAAGAAAATACAAGAAAAATTTACCTCCGACTAATTGACGTTATCAATGCAGATAAGACCTTTGAAACTAGGGTTGCCTTTGTACCAAAAAAAGCATCACCCAAAAGACCAATTTTAATCTTTGGTTTTACAGTTTTCTATTCAATGACTTTCCTTGTTACATTTAGTCTGATTTATGAGGCGCTAAAATACATTAATTTTAACTTGGTTAGTATGTCAATCTTTGTATTTTTTGTAAGCGTCGTAACCTTTTTTTCATATAGAATTCGTCTTATTATTCAAGAACTGCGACTTGAAGAAAAGCAGGGCATTTTGTCTCCAATAGTTGATTTTTTCTTTATGCCGATTTTATCATTAGGAAAATTTTTCAGCTCTGAAATCGCCAAACTAAATTTCTTTATCTTCATCTTTGATTTTATTATCGAAGCTCCTTTCAAATTAATCTTTGAAGTAGTTGAGGAATGGATTTCCTTCGTCCGCAAAAGAAAAGAAGAGATTATTTAAGCCAATACAACCTACGAGGTTGGATGAGGCTGAAAATTAAATTCTATAGTAATACGTTGGGAAAGTTGTTCTCTCAATTTTCTCCTGACTTAGGACATCTCTAAAATCTACGCACAAAATC
>CAYIVY010000071.1:2877-5428 GCA_964366945.1 uncultured Gammaproteobacteria bacterium | reverse complement strand
ATGCGGCCTAAGATAAAATATCAGGATGAGTTACTTCAGGCGGAGAATACGGCGAGGGAGAAGAAGTTGGGGGTGTGGGGAATTAAATAAATCTGTTTAAGAAATTAACAAGCCCTTGATTTTTAAATCTTCTTTAACTCCAAAAAAATGAGGAATAGCTTTACCAACTAAATTCCAAAACTTTTGAGAATGATTGAACTCTTTCAAATGGCAAAGTTCATGGGTGATTATGTAATCTCTGATTTTGGAAGGAAGAAAAAGAATTTTATAGTTAAAGTTTAAGTTTTTTTTCTTTGAGCAACTTCCCCAACAAGTTTTTTGACTCTTGATAGTAATCTTATTAAACCTAAATCGATAATGCTTTTTATTAAGAGATATGAGTCTCTCTGTGACTAATTCTAAAGTTTTATTTTTATACAGCTCATATCCATCGGCACCAAAAGTTAACTTTTGTTTTTTGTTAAGTTCTTCAAAAAAATCTATTTTGGAAATCACCCATTGAGATTTCGCTATTACATACTTATCTATAGAGTGAGTTGGAAATGTTTGGGGAACAGTCACAACAAAATTGCCATCGCAATAAACAGCCAACCTCATCCGCTTAGCCCTACTACTTTTACGGACTGAATAATTTACAACTCGATTATGCAGACTAATCTGTCGTGTCATTAGAATTTTTTAATTACAATATCGACCAGTCTATTGAGGTATTTCGGAAAATCGTCTACTTTGATTTTATCTTTATAATCTTTTAAGATAAGACCCTGAATAATTTGTTTTACGCCCTTTAAGAATTCTTCACGTTTGGAAGAATTTTGCCACCCTTCATCAAGAATAGACTCTAATTTTTTTGATAGATCCTTAGATAAATTAATAAGTACAGGTTGATCAGTCTTTGGTAAAAACTCTTGAGTGATTACAAATAATCCATATTCTCGTAAGTTTAGACCAAGCTTTTTCGCTTCATCTGATTTACTTTTTATATCATTCATCAAATCATAATAACGTTTAATTCGCTCAGATAGATCTATTTGGTGCTGTTCAAACTCTTTCCGGATAGAGAGAAGTCTTTCACTAAACTTCTGGAACATTGGGTTTGTATCTAAGTTTATTGAAATTTCCTGCTTAAGCATCTTTTCGAGATTGAGTGCTTTTTCTTCTTCATCCATTTTATCGAGACGTTCAAGAGTATAGATATCGTTTATGTTTAATTCCCTGAAATTTTTAGTAATTCCTTCGTAGTCAATTTGCTCCTGAATGAGTTTTTTAACTTTTTCTCCGTATTCGCCAAAAGTTGGAATGTCCCCAGACCGGAAAGCCACCATAGCTTGATTCTCACTGCGGAAATCATTAGTAAAGGCAATATACACACTTGTTGTCCATTCAAATGTACGAATATAATTGACCAGGAAAGGATCGGGTGATAAAACTTCAAACAGGAGTTTTAACCGGGAATATTTATCGGTAAAGTATCGTTGTTTATTTTCATTATCAATAAATATTTTGAGGCACCGTCTTAAATTTTCAATTGAAGGATCTTCTTGATTGATTCCGGTAAAAATATCTTTTATTTCGTTCAGAACCTCTAGAAATTCTTCTTTTAAGTGGTTGAGATCAATAAGTGCCGAGTCAATAATACTTTCATCAAAGTTCAAAGCTTCATAAAGATTTCTGGTAATTCCATAATAATCAATAATTTTTCCACAACCCTTATTCGGATAGACGCGATTCGTACGAGCAATAGCTTGTAACAAGTTATGATCTCGTAACGGCTTATCCAAATACATTGCTTGTTCGATTTGAGCATCAAATCCTGTCAAAAGCATATCGCAGACCAAAAGTAATTTAAGTGAGCTTTTCGGATCCTTGAATTTATCAATGATTTTTTCTCTTTGAGCTTTACTGGTGTTATATTTCCGCAAATGTTCTGAATCACTATTGGGATCGCCTGAAGAATAGACAACCTCTGTCCATTCTTCTGGTATCAATTCGTCAAAAAGTTGCTTGTACTTTGCAGTTGCTTCACGGTCATAACAAACAACCTGAGCTTTAAAACCGTTGGGTTCGATGTAAAGACGGTAATGATCCACAATATCTTGAGCTACCGCCTTCATGCGTTTATCAAGCTTTATTAAAGCCTCTTTTTTTCCATAGCGACGCATAACGAGTTGTTTTTGTTCAGGCGTGAGATCGGTCGTCATTTCATCAAACTGTTTATCAACTTTTTCCTCATCTATAAAGAATTTTGAAAGACGTGCCTCGTATGTTACCGGTAAAGTTGCTCCATCATCAATTGCTTGTTGAATAGAGTAGTAATCAAGATATCTTTCTCCTTCTTCACCAAAATTGCGATGGGTATTGAGGGTTATTTTATCAATTGGAGTCCCTGTAAATCCAAACAAAAACGCCTTTTTCATTGAGCTATGTAATTTAATCCCCGCAACACCCTCATTCGTTCTATGTGCCTCGTCGGACAACACGATGATGTTCTCATTAGGATTATCGAGCCCTATGGGAAGCTCGTTAAACTTCTCAATAGTTGATATAAATA
>CAYIVY010000071.1:0-2777 GCA_964366945.1 uncultured Gammaproteobacteria bacterium | reverse complement strand
GGATTATCGAGCCCTATGGGAAGCTCGTTAAACTTCTCAATAGTTGATATAAATATTCCCCTTTCGTCATTAATTATTTTGTTTTGAAGATCACGTCGTGAAGTTATACGAATGACATTTTTACCTCCGCAGTTAGCAAACACATTATATATTTGATCATCCAAATCTATCCGGTCAACCAACACAAACACTTTTGGATTTTTAAGCTGCGTGTCAAATCGTAACTTCCAAGCGGTAAAAAACATGGTGAGGGATTTCCCTGATCCTTGAGTATGCCAGATCAGTCCTCGCTTCTTTTTTCCCTCTTTCACTCGATCTACTATTTTGTTTGTTGCGCGAAGTTGTTGATACCGGGTGATTTTTTTGATTTTTCCGTCATTTGTCTGTTCAAATACAATAAAGTTTTTGATTATGTCCAGTAGTCTTTCTTTGGTGAGTAATGAGACCAGAGATATCTCAAGTTGTCCATCAAATTTTTTCTAAAGTTACTCAGATTTCCAATGCAAAAAATATTGCTCTGGTGCGTAGGTTGTTGCGTACACCGTTTTTAAACCATCGGTTGCGATGTTGAAGCAGTTTGGCCAGAAAAGTTTCATAGCCACTCTTTCGTAACGCTTTATTTGACCAATGGCATATTCGTAACTAACACTTGTTGAGGCAGTCGGACTTTTTGCCTCAATATCTACCACGGGAATACCATTGAGAAAAATTATAATATCAGGGCGTATATTTTCTAGATTTCCTTCAAAGTAGAATTGATTGGTAACTACAAAATGATTGTTTTCAAGATTATCGTAATCGACGACCATGTAGTCACGCATTTTGCCTGTTTCTGAATCTTTGAAATTAATACCATCTCTTAATAGTTTTAGAAAGCCCTCATTGGTATCGATTTTTTTTATTTCGCGAACAACATTTTGTGCTTCTATTTCATCAGTGATATTATTGATTCGTTTTATAGCTTCAACGAGATGGGGAGTAATCAAGTATTCGCTTTCCAAACTCCTCAAACCAGCAAATTGCTCAGGAGTAATATACTCATATCCCAAATTTTGGGATATGAATTTGATGATATGTTTTTCAACCGTATATTGTTCGTTAAATTTCATAGGTTAGTTAAAAAAGGTTTCGTAATTTTTCTTTACCATGAATTCTGTATATCCTGCTGAGTAAAATGTAATATTCGTAACCTCAATCTGTGGAAGGTTCTTAACTTTCTCAATAAAATCATTGACTAACGAGTTGCCTCCAGATACTATTGTCAGTTTAACATTTGCTTGTAAGTATTTTTTTAATAAAGTTAGCAAGTATTCATCTTGTGCCCTCCAGCCTATTATTAGAATTCGATCTACTTGTTTTAGCTGTTCAATCAAACAATCAATATGTGTTTTTGGACACACGTGGTTCCCTTTTGTACCAATTGGAATCGCTATTGCGGGTAAATAATAAAGCCAACTTCCTCCTGGAAAGCCATTTTCTTTATTTTCTCGATAAACATTAAGATTAAATTCCTCTTTGTTAAAATCAAAACTTCTAATTGTATTTGAATAAACTTCATGATCTTTATATTTTTCGTACATTTCTTTTCCTCCTAAAATAAAAAAATCGTAGACACCAGTTTTAGTTATTGTTATTTCAGGAGTGTAAAGCCAGTTATGAGCTCCATGCATCTTAATTACTTTGATATCTCCCTGAATATAGGAATCTATTTTGTCACTTGAATGAATAGAAGAAATGTTTTTTTCAAGTAGAGTATCATAGTTGTAATTTACAATACATGCCTTTAATCCTCTATTTTGAACTTCATATATTAGATGATTGTGATTATTTGTGTGTCTATAGAAATGAAATGAAATCTTACTAAACAATTCGGCTAAATAAAATCTTAAAGCTATTATTTTTTTATAGTTGTTTTCAGGATATTTAGATTCAAGCTCTGTTAGGTATTTTTCAAAATCAAATGGGATTGTACTGGTGCTATCTGTTAAATTACTCACCGCGGATGCTAGTTGCTTCACATCCTCGTACTTACCTATTATTTGGCTGAATAAATTGGTATCAAAAATGTTGTTCGTCAAAGGAGGTTTCCACGCATTTAAGATATGCTGATCGTTTTGTCGACTAATTCTGAGGAAATCGTGTGCTGCTCCCGCACCTAAAATAATTAAAGGGTATGCCATATTAATTTATTTGAACTTTTTGACTAAAAATATCTTGCATAAGTCCATTTTTTAAAGCAATTAATTTATTCTTAATCACTTCGTTAAGCAAAAGTTTTTCGTCAAAAGCGTTAAGAGTTGAAATAATTTTGCCTTGTTCATTCAATGGGGGTATGCCGAAGTTCAATGATTTCAAATTTTTTCCGTTAAGAACGTTCATCGTGCCACCATGACTAATCTTGTCTAGCTGATTTCTTATCAATTTAGATTTCAAAAGATAGGCTAAATACGATGATCGCATCTTATCTTTATTTGGAGAAATCTTTAGTAATCGAGGATTGATTATTCCTTTTTCCCATTCATTGGTTACTATTAAAACTTGGCCTATTGTACCAACTAAGCTAATTAAAACGTCACCATTTTTAATGGAGAACATTTTCATTTGATTGAATTTTGATTGGTCAATGTAATAATTTCCTATCTTATGATTACCACTAATCACTTGCTCCTGACCGTAAACTTTGTAACCAAATTTAACGAAGAAACTCTTTTTTAGACTAGAACCAAACGGACCGGGTTTTATTGCATTTTTGTCACCTAAGTTAACAATATCTTGTA
>CAYIVY010000070.1:0-5429 GCA_964366945.1 uncultured Gammaproteobacteria bacterium | reverse complement strand
ATTTAGAAAATCTTTGTATGCAGACCAGACAGAGTCGAGCTATTTCCGATAACGTTCCAGCGTATGCGATGTTTTGCGGAACGTAGTGGAGCAAAATATGGGAGAGGGCTTTCAGGGAAAGCCCGAACCGCATACGCTGTGTTATATGATGTACATGTTTTGCTTTAATTTCTGAAAGAAATTGCTTTTAAAAAGAATCCGATTTTGTTTTTTCGTTTTGGGTGGTGGGCAGAGGGGAATTAAAGGGGTGAATGCCCGCCACCCAAAACACCTATTTCTGGTTTGAGGGAGGGGCAAGAGGGGAACTAAAGGGGTGAATTGCCCCTCCCTCAAACTTCCTATTTTAATAGCTGGTTACTAAATTCTATATCAAAGGAATGTTCTTCCTGCTTGTTGAATAAAGGTAAGCCGATCAATTTGTAGTTTTTACTTTCTACTTTTAATAAGTTTCCTGTGCCATATTTATCTGTGATTTGCTGCAAAAATTCTTCCTTCCAGCCTTCTTTGCTTTCCTTGAAGCCACCTTCTTTATCTGTAAATTGACTGCCTTTAGGTTCAATAAATACCTGGAAATATAAATTTCCTTCTTTGCCTTTCAAGAATAGTAAAAAATCTGGTTCAAATCCGCGTCCCTGCTCGAAATCATAGAGCTTATATACCTCCTCGTTTCTGAGTAGATAAATTTCGTCATATTTTTCTTCAAGATTGCCAAATTTATTTTTGAAAAATTCAATTAAGTCTCGTTCTTCACTAGTTCCATTAAATCCGTCTAAAACATACCATTTGTGTTGGAGTAACTCGGCCTCAAGAGCCTTACTTTCTTCATCAATAAGCACATTTTTTTTCTTTTCTTCGCCAAAAAGTTGGCTAAATGAAAACGGCATAAAATCCATTGTTCCTTTGAATGGATTAGCGATTTCCTTTAGTTTTTTGGTGAATTCGTCGAAAAAGCAAAGTAGTATCTCTAATTTCTCCTTGTTCTCTATTTCGCAAAGCTCATTTTTATTTTTTGAGACAATAATATTCACATTAAATTTTCCAAGAAAAGCATCTGAAAAAATCTCATCAATACTTTTAATATCCAATTCATTTTTCAAGTTATCAAAGCGTAAAATCGATAAGTCTTTTTTTGCTTTTCTATTTATAGCCTTCCATACAATATGTTTCTCAAACTCTGAAATTTTCACACCCAAGGTTTTTCTCTCTGTACTTTTGCTTTCAGCAAGCATTTCGTCATTATCATTATCTAAAACAACTCGCTGTTCACTTAACGACAAGTCTTTAGTTTTGTACTCAAAAATAAAATTCTTTTGCAGTTCCGTTAGTGTATGTCGGCGTCTTTCCGGATTCTCTATTCTTTCATTCTTCCACACTTTTATCTCTCTAAAAAAAGCTGTTTGTTTAAACTCTTCTTTCAGACTAAATTTCTTTGGTGATCTATTCTCTTGAATAAATCCCTTATTTTTAAGTTCTCGTTTTAATTCATCAATATATCTGCGTTCTTTTTCTAAATCACCGCCTCCGCTGTGATAATAAAACTCTTCCAAAACTCTAAGGGGATTTTCTAAATCATTGTCAAATTTTCTTTTGTTTTTTTCATGCTCATTGTAAGAAAATGGAAAATAACGAACTCCACGCCCGATTAGCTGTATTTCTTGGGTTGTTGCTTGACCGGCGATTCTTTTACCATTTTTATGGCTCTCATCTCTTCCTTCGTAAAGCCTGACTATATCAAAGAGATTTAGGACATCCCAGCCCTCTGTTAGCCGCTTTACTGTGAAAATTGCACGAATGTGATTATTTTTGTCTTCTAGGCTGTTCAATAGTTGCTCCTGCTCTTCAGTCGTTTTTTCTTTAGTTGTTGCTTTATTGCCTTTGGAGTTTGTTATAATGCAATTTTTTTCAGAAAACTCTGTTTGTAAATAATCTCGTATCTGGCGAATGTTGATTTTTTCGTTCTTCATAAACTGCAAAAGTTGTTTTACGCGACTTTTTCCCTGTTCATAAACCTTAAATAGGCTCTCCTGATCTTGTTTTATACTAGCCTCGACAGTTTTTAAGAAATCAAAATCGGAGGGACTTAGTTTTGAAATAATTGAACAAAATTCTTGATAATCTTTTTCTGATTCTTCAATTAATTTGCTTCTAAAGAGTATAACCGGCTTGAAATTCGGAATGTTATTTTTAAGTGCAATCTGGTGACGATACCAATTAAAAAGTAGGGCAAGTAAAATTTTCTCTTTCTTTTTCAGCGAAGTGGACACTAAGTTTATTTCTTTGGTGTAACCTGCTTTTAAGAAATCGATGAGTTCAAATTTGTATATGATTTTTGTATGGTATTTATCGATCACATCTGTGTTTTTTGGAATAGTTGCGGTAAATTCCAGTAAAACATTTTTATTCTCAAAAGCTTGCTTGCCTTTGCCTTTTCTTAAAATTTTATTCAAAACTGTATCTTCCCAGCTTTTTTCAATATCTTTTTCACTGGCATTTTCCTTTAGTTCTGTTGGTAGTTCCATTTCAGTTTGACCGTTTTTTATTGTAGAAGCATTGAGGTGATGAGCTTCATCACCGATCATAACTAAATCTCTTGTCTGTAATTCCTCCAGTGTCAAAGAATTTTCTTTTGCTAAATAAACGTCATTATGAAGCTTATGGATAGAGACAAATTTAATTTGAATGTCATCAGTTTCGTCAAAAATTTCTACTTTACGGATATTGATTGTTTTATCCTCTATTACTAAATTTTGTCTAAAGATATATTTAGTATGGCTTTTATTGATGAAATTATTTTCCGTTTTATCGACGATATTATTTTGATTTACAAAGAAAATGAAGTGTCTATAGCCTTTTTTGTAATAATATAAAATCAATGCCCCCATAAGCATGGTTTTACCCGTGCCAGTAGCCATATTAAACATCAAGTGAGTTGGCTCATTCACTATTTTTTCAAATTCATATGCAGGGTCATCAAATGCAAAAAAATACTGAAGTGCTTCTTTTTGCCAATACCAAAAATCATGCCTTAAATTAGTAGTAATATATTCAGGCAGGTCTATTTTAGAAATGGTTTTTCGACCTATTTCTGATTCAATGAGCTGTTGTAAATTTTGCTCATTCATACTTAATTTTTCACATTATAAAATTCTTCACTGAGTTCGATGTCTTTTGGTGATAGCTCATATTTTTTGTCATTTCTTTCACTGAAATTGATGTACATTTGGTTTAAATCAAGCATTTTCCCAAATATTTCCTTTTGTTTTTCGAGGGAAAGCTTTTTGAATTCATTATCTTCTATAATGCTTTCTTTAAAATCTTTTGCTTTCACATTGTAATTAAGGAAATATCTTTTGTAGAGTAAATCAAATAATTTAACTAACTCATCATAAGACTTTGCCGCAGCAATTTTCTCTTTTGCCTCTTCATTCCATTTTGCAAGTTGCACATAGATAAAATCGCCACCGCCAGTCCAATTTACTTCCTTTGAGATACCGCTTTGATCACCAGCAATAACCCCCTTCATACGTTCTTCAGGGTTGTTTTCAGAATAATCAAGCTGTTCAACTGCGATCCATTGACGTTTCATTTTGTGGGCTACAGCTGAAGTCGTTCCACTACCAGCGTGGTAGTCTAGCACTATATCACTTTCTTTGTCGGTAGCCATTTCTATTATTCGACGTAAAAGTTTTTCTGGCTTTTTACCGTTTTTTAGTTTAACTGCCCCTTCTTTTGCAATCCCATCCCAACTTAAATCCGCCCAAAAATCAGTTAACAATACTGTTGGAGTCTTTTCTCCGTCAACAAGTTTTACTTTGTTTGAGTAAAATGACAAAGCACCGCCGTTGTATACATAGCCAAATTTTATGTTTTCATCCAAATCATCATCTTGATTTTTTTGGTAAGGAAAAACTTTATCTCGTTTGCTTTTGGAAATATGAAGTAATTCCTTCAATTTTTCAGTTGGTTTATGTGGATCTCGAACACTAACGATTCTTTCAGCGTTTTCAAGAGCTACTTGAGCGGTAATTTGGTCTCGAATAACCTTCCAGTGTTCACCCCATTTGATTTTTGCATTTTTGGCCGATTCTTGATGTGTTTTGCCAATCTTAATGTCATTTTTTTCATAAACGACATCCACAAGTGATTTTAGAACCCATTTTTCTGGATTATCTTGTGGGTTGTCTATCCAAAGATTGTAGTTTCCGTCGTATTCTGATTTGACATACATTTTTTTGAAAGGAAATCTCTTTTTACTTTTTGTGTAAAATAAAATATACTCGGTAACATCTATTGGTCCCGGATTTACTGTTTTGAAACCGGCGGGAGATGCTGTCTTAACTGAAATTATTTGAACCTTGTTTTCTGGCAAAAAAACTTCGTCCATTATCATAGACAGAGGACCTACTTCATGATGATCAATGTGAACAAAAATAGCTCCATCGTCTCTCAAAAGCTCACTGGCTATTTCTAGTCTGTTTTTCATGAAAGTAAGCCATGCAGAATGGTTAAAGTTATCATTGTAACCAAAACTATCACCGCCAGTGTTGTATGGGGGATCGATATAAATTAATTTGATTTTCCCTTCAAATTCTTCTTTTAGGGAATGTAGAGCAAGTAGGTTATTGCCTTTGATCACAAAATTTTCCCTGATCACTCCATTTTCATCTCTTTTAATCTCCTTTAGTTCTTCAACTTTCTCAGAGTTTTCAGCAGTAAATCTCCGCCATTTGTAAAATGCTTTTGGATCTTCAAGCCGGTCTATTTCATCGCGAGCTAAAATTTCATTAAAGAAAATCTCTTTTCTCTTTGCAGTCTCTTCTTTCCATTCACCGGCTTTTTTATCAAACTTATAGTATACATCAACAGCGTCCTCTTTTGTCATGCCGCCTTCTAATACACAATCCTTAAATGGCCAGTTCAAAACAACCCTTTCGTTTTTTTTGTCATCTATGTTAAGGCCAATTTTATTGGCAAGCTGAGTAAATGAATTGTCTAATTTATTTTCATCAATAAAAAATTTTAGCTCGTTTTGCTTTAATACATAGGCATCCTTTATCTTTATGAAAAATTGTTCTTTTGTTTCCGCATTATTAAAAAGTAATTCGAGGACATTTTCATCTAGCTTATCCACTAAATCTTTTAAAAGAGTTTCATTGAATTCGTCGGTCTCCTTATTCCAAAGACGAGAGTCTTTTTTTAATAGCTCAAATAATTTACTTTTGAAATTAATTTCCATAGGGTTTTTATGTTCTAAGGCTCGCTAGTGGTAGTATAGTATTTTTCCCTTAATATATAAAGAGTTTCCGGAGCGAAGCGGAGGAAACACCGCTTATTCCCCTTATAAAATAAATGTTTTCGGAACGTAGTGGAGAAAACTCCATATTTCCCCTCTATAATAAAAGAAAAACAAAATTGGATTCTTTTTAAGA
>CAYIVY010000069.1:0-5510 GCA_964366945.1 uncultured Gammaproteobacteria bacterium | reverse complement strand
CGTTCTAAACCAATATCAACATGGGAATTACTAAATTTCCAGATTAAAACTGGTGAAGCAAAAATAAGAAAAGTAATTAATCGTTTTAAAAAATTTAAGATCCCAATACTTTTTATTTTCAATAATGAATCAAACAGAAACATAGCTATTAAAAAATTTACGGAAACGACGTGCAGATTGTACATTAGGCCTAAAATCAAAAAAGCGTAAGTATATTTTTTATTGAGGTACAAATTAATAGCTATTAGTAAAAAGGGAAGAACAAAAGTTCTGTTTAAAAGGCTAAACTCAAAGATAGGAGCTTCGGCAAAACCTATATGGGGTAAGATGAAGGTAATAACAGCTAGAAACGATGCAAGTGGATTATTAAATAAGGTTTTTGTTAAGTTCCAAATGGCCCAAAAAGTTAAAAAAGTTGCCAAAAAGTGGGCAATGAACAAGCTGATCTCAAGTATCCCCATTCGATAAAATGGAATAAAAATAAACCAAAAAAATGAATAGTGGAAGAAGCGAATATCAAAAAATTTATCATTGGGGAATAGGCTGGGATCAGCAAATTTTTTTAAATAGGGGATGTGGCTAGATTGGTCAAATGTTCCAAAATAATAACCCATAAATAGTATTGTTATAAAAGAGGCGATGGAAAAAAGTAAGTATTGGTAAATTTTTTTCTTCCAAACTTTATGACTTATTGAAATTAGTAGTTTGATCATTTTTATATTTTAAAGGTTGAAATAATTGGATAATGATCAGAAGTTTGCAATTCAATTCTTTCGGTTTTAATATGGTTTAAACCCCGATAAAAAGAATAGTCTGTTTTCAATTTAGTCATAAATTTATTAATAAAAGATATACCTAAACGTTGAAACAGGTTAAATTTTTCAAATTTACCATCGGACGTAAACTTAATCGTCTGTCTAATATTGGCAGTCGCCTCATGCAAATTATATTTAGCCATCATTTTTTCCAGACCCTTCCTTTTATAGGGAAAGTAATTAAAATCTCCAACAATAATTAAAGGTTCATTTTTAGAAAGATTAATAGACTTTAAAGCGTTATTGATGTGTCTAATTCTTTGTTCATTACTACCAATAACATAGAGATGGACATTACAAATTGCAACTTTTTTTTTAGTTGATTTATGGACAAAGTTAGATCTTAAAATTGTTTTAGGTTTACTAAACCCAAAAATTACTTGAAATAAATAAAAAAAATATTCTCCTATGTTTGTACCTACATTGAGAGTAGTGGAATCTCTATATATAAGGGTTTTTTGGTTAAAAAAAGTCATTACTCCAAAAATTTTCCTAAATTTAACAAAAGAGTTAGCATAGTCAGCTATCTTAAATCCTAATTTTTCAATTTTTTTTATGTTTTCATCGTTGGTAAGAACCTCCTGAAGGCAGATAATGTCAGGATGATATTTATTAATAACAGGGCCAATTTTATCAGCCGCGTTATTAAAAAGAGTATTGTATGTTAGCAAAGATAACTTCATATATAAGAATATTATACTAAAAAGTTGATTTATTATTATAAACAAGGTTATCCACAGCGTTTGGATAACTTTTTTTAGCCCGTTATAGCAATATATATAGGGGAATATTTTCTATAAGATATCCTATATACTGTTAGTATTTATCTATAGGTCTTGACAAACTCTTTATCTTTATTTATACTAGACAACATGAAGAATATTTTATTTTCCCAAAAGTCTAAGTCATATATCTTTCAGACAAAATATCAAAGAAAAAACGAGTTAATTGGTTTTGTTGCTGATCAGTTCAAAAAATTAGCCAAGAAGAATTTAAGCATACCTGTCCAGTTATATCATCTGTAACAAAAAAAGAGCATCACTACCGCTCGTATTTGAGGGAACGACGAATAGTAATGCTCGGTACTACATTAGCAAATAAAGACCGGTTTGTCAATACTGTTTTAATTGGGGTTTTGTATTTATTGATTTACTTGGTACAGAGCCCCAAAGCCATCAGAAGACTTAAAGATTAACTTGCCAATTTTACTCCATTTTTGCTCATTCAAGTTTGGGTATTTTTGGCGTTCTAACCTTGAGACTATCACATACTTTATTTGATATTTATTAATTAGTGATTTTGTTATATCAATATCTTTTGACTCATAAAGAGTTACTACTTCTGGAATTCTTTTTCCAACGATGTCTGAACTGCCACGCCAGAGCCATTCATGAACCCACCAACCAGCGACCGTTGGTAAGCCCGTGAAGGCAGATATTCTCTCATAGTCAGTATACGAGTCTCCTTGAGCTTCTAGAATGACAGGCTGATCCTTTTCATTTTTGTTTAGAAAATCAATGATCTCATTATCTTCCAAGTTGTTTTCTTTTAACCAATCTTGACCGTCTAACTGTATTTTGCGATTAAGAGAACCGTAATATGAAGGAATAGAAAAATATGGGTAGATAGATGGGAAGAAGAGAAAAACGACAAAGATGATAGATGATAGATAATAGATGATAGATTTTTTGACGTTTTTTAATAAATAAAAAGTAATAATTGAGGCAATTCCCATTATGCTAAAAGCCTGGTAGCCAAGCTTAAACATGGTGTTAGCCCGAAAATGACCAGGATAGATATCTTTCATGTAAAAGAATTCAGGAATTATGGTAAGAAAGATACCAAATGAGAATAGAATTAGAAGAAAATTATTGATTTGAATATTCTTGATACCTTTGTTTTTGATTATCAAAAATATTATGAAACTGATCCAAAAAAATCCCCACAAGATAAACAGCATCCAAGGTGCAGAAATTTGGCAGTTACCGGATTCAAATAAAAATGGTCCAATTTTATGAAGATCAACTAGAAACTGAGGGCTGCAGTTGACACCAATACCACTAATAATAACAAGCGGTTTGAAATATAGGGAAAATGGTAGAGAAAAAAGAACAAAAGAAATTAATAACACGGCAGAATTGACAAAAAACTTAACTGAGACTCCAAAGAGAAAAAAAATAATTATTAATGTCAATAATATATAAATGAAACCATCCCAAGCATTAGTCATGTAGTGTACGGCGGTCATAAAGCCGAGAAAAACAGTTGTAGAGACGCAAAATTTTGCGTCTGTATGTAGTTTTTTAGTTGTGGTAAAGAACATAAATAATATTGCCAATGTTAATAGAACGAACGGGATATCAAAAACGTGTCCATGTAAGTCGGCGACTACATATGAATACGAAGGAAACTCGTGAATAGTAAAGGGGATAAATCGAGTCGCATTTGGGTACCAATAAGTAGTCGGATTAAATCCTGAGAGAATTTTCCAAAATGGAATAGGACTTTCATTGGGATAACCTTTAGTAAAGAGATAGATAGTGTGAAGATTAGCACCAAGGTTGACAAAATAAGCACCTATCAAACCGAAAATAATAGTTTTGAAATAGCTTAATTTTTTATCATATCGTTTGATGATATTTATGACAAGTGAAAATATTTGAGTGACTCCCTGAGCAAAAATGGTTGCAAGAATGAGGTTATAGCCAATCGACGCCTTGATATTACTTAGTTTTATTAGGAGTGCCCCGGATAGATGACCAAAATAATAGTAGTTAATTGGTTCCGGTGTATACCAGATATCTTTTGGTGGAAGGAACTTAGAACGTAATATTGAGTTTATAAATCCAAAATCCATAAACTTCTCTAGTCCGTGGATTGAAGGTTCCTGAGAGCGGATAAAAGTCCAGAGGAAAAGGCAGAAGATGAAGAGAAATTCTTCGAATATTATTGTAGTGGTTTGATTAATCAAACCCCTACTTATTTTTTTATTTTTTTTATAAATAAAAAAATTTAAAATAGCAAAGAGACAGAGAGCAAATATTAGGCTGAAACGACTGAAGGGGGCAATCTTTATAATCCCTAAAACAAAAATTAAATAACTTAGGAGGATAATTCCTAAGGTTTTTGCAAATGGATAGCCAAAATCAAAATTAAAACTTTTAAATATTTTTTTGGTTAAGGGCGTAAAGACAACACCAATAATTAATAAGGTTATATACCATTGAAGGGTAATTGAGATCCAGTTCATAAGAAATTATTATATAATAATGAGCATTAATATGGATTCAAAATACCAACCTCATTTAGTTGAAGAAAAAATTTATAAAGAGTGGGAAGAAAAAGGATTTTTTTCTTCTTCAATCGGTAAACCATTTACTATTCTAATGCCGCCACCAAACGCCAATGCTTCACTTCATGCAGGACATGGAATGTATGTGGTAGACGATATTATGATTCGCTACAAAAGATTAAGGGGCTATGCAAGTCTTTGGATACCTGGCACCGATCATGCGGGCTTTGAAACTCAATTTGTCTATGAAAAACATCTCGCCAAACAGGATAAATCGAAATTTGATTTTAGTAGACAGGCATTATATGAAAATGTCTATAAGTTTGTTCAAGATAATTCCGGTTTAATTTATAGTCAGTTTAAGAAACTGGGATTTTTGGCTGATTGGAAAAGAAGTGTCTTTACTCTTGATCAACATGTTTTGACAACTGTTTTGGAAACTTTTATAAAAATGGAGAAGGAAGGATACGTTTACAAAGATGAATACATCGTCAATTATTGTACTCACTGTGGAACATCCTTGTCAGAACTGGAAACGGTCCATATTGAACGTAAAGACCCTCTTTATTATCTTAAATACGGACCTTTTGTTTTAGCAACTGTCCGACCGGAAACAAAATTTGGAGATACAGCCATTGCTGTAAATCCAAAAGATAAGCGTTATAAAAAATGGGTAGGAAAAGAAGTAATGGTTGAAGGATTACTGGGTAAATTTAAAATAAAAGTCATTGCAGATGAAATGGTCGATATAAAATTTGGAACAGGGGTTGTAAAGATAACTCCGGCTCACGATCCTAACGATTTCGAAGCAGGAAAGAGGCACGGGCTTGAAGTAAAGAGAGTAATTAATATTGACGGAAGACTAAACGAGTTAGCAGGACCCTATGCTGGATTAAAGGTAAAAATTGCCCGAGAAAAAATAGTTATAGATTTAAAAAATAAAGGTTTAATCGAAAAAATTGATGATAAATATCTGCATTCGGTTACGGTCTGTTATAAATGTGGTCGTGATCTTGAGCCGACGATAATTCCTAATTGGTTTATTAAGGTAAAAGATCTAAAAAAACCAGTCATAAAGGTGATTGAAGATGAAAAAATAAAATTTTACCCAAAAAGATATAAAAAACAAATATTACAATGGTTAACGGTTATGCATGACTGGCCAATTAGTCGTCAGATTGCTTGGGGAATTAGAATTCCAGTTTGGTATCTTATTAACGGAAATGAAGACAAGATCTGGTTAAGTTTTATTGATAAAAAAGGTGTTTTTAAAAGGGGGGGATCAATCAGACAATTTCTTGAAGAAGGACATAATTTGGATTAAATAAAACAGGGGCTGCAACAAATCACCGTACCGTTATTTAAACAGCAAAAAGTAAATTACATTGTTTCGATAAACGAAC
>CAYIVY010000068.1:0-5518 GCA_964366945.1 uncultured Gammaproteobacteria bacterium | reverse complement strand
ATAACGACCGATGCCTCGGACGGCGCTTTGTTTGTCTGAGGCAGTCGGATCGTAGACGAAGACTTTTTGGTTCATATCTTAATAATAATTTATCATCAAACCACAAACTGGACGATATAACGCGGCATGCGATTATGATCAACTAAAGTATTAAAGACGACGATATTGCCATGAAGGATCATCTGACGGAAATTTTTATCCTTCATCATTTGGCGCATTCGATCAAAAAGCTCATAAATACCATCGATAAACCTTAGTGCATCATCAAACTCAATAATAACATTTTTGTTTTTAACTACTTTAAATAAAAATTTTTGTATATCAG
The DNA here is from genome assembly GCA_964366945.1 of uncultured Gammaproteobacteria bacterium. GTDB lineage: Bacteria > Patescibacteriota > Microgenomatia > UBA1406 > GWC2-37-13 > GWC2-37-13. The sequence continues at coordinate 5,193 of CAYIVY010000068.1, read as the reverse complement.
ATTTGTTCCAGTTTAAAACAATGCGATTATCCCACTCAATTTGAGCAAAAACATTATCTAGATTAAGATTCTTAATAGAATTCCAGCTATCTTCTTGAAAATTTCTTAAAATGCTTTTATTGGATATAAAGACGGGTGAAGAAAAAAAATCATCTTGTGAAAATTGACTGCCTTGAATAGGGTCTTGCAATTTACCGGATTTACGAAAGTTTCTAATCAAATCAATTGTTAATTTAGTATTTGTTAATAAAAAACGATCACGGGGAAAGATAGCAAAAGCATCAAGAGCTGGAAATGGGGCATAACCACCATCAGTAATGACGATCATTTCTTCCTGGTGATTGGCATATGGCCAGACGTCGTCTGATCCGGCGATTGAGTATCGAGTGACTAAATTTTTTAATAAAAACTTTGCTTTTTGTTTTAAGGTTTTTTCATTAATATTACTTTTTGAATAAATATATTCTAACTTTGCCAATATTGCCAAATAAATCTCTCCCTTTCCCAGATCATATAACTTCGTCGTCCCATACCAATTTTTTAAAAGTGACTTTGGATAGTTATTACGAAAATCGGCTTCTTTTGCATTGATAGCTTTACTTAACAATTGAACAATCAGACTATCTTTAAGTAGATCTATCGTCCGAACAATCTTTTTTTCAAAAGCTAATCTATCTAATATTTTATCTGTATAACCAAAATTAGAGACTTCTTCGTTATCAATATGTATCTCAAGACCGCTGATAACTCCTCCAGTTGAGGGATCAAAGGAAAAAAAAATAGGAATAATTTTGCCAACATTTTCACCACGCTTTTTAAGTTTTTGTTGTAGTTGGAGCAAGCCTTTGGCGGTTATTAATTTATTGACAATATCACTCCTTACCCCACCGTCTACCTGTTTTCCACCTTCAGTCGAGTGAATTTGAGCTCGAGCCGCGCAACCTAAATGGGAATCCAATCCATAATAGATGGTATCGCCGGCTTTTTCTCGTAGTAAAGTAATGATTTGATTGACTGTAAAGGAATCTTCATCAATAAAAACAGATTCACTTTTTTGACCTTCCATAAATCCATTAACGACACCAGCGGGAGTGCGCAAAGTTCCACCGACCTGAGGAGGCTTCGAAAACATGACGGTGGGCATATTGCGACCGTCAACACAGGTGACAAAAAAATCATGGTTTTTAATACCAATATATTGTTTGGCTAATTCTCTTGCTTTATTTACTTCTGGTGTATCTAATTCTTGAGCTCTTTGAATCCGAGATTGGAAATGAAGAACGGAGAATTTTTTTAACCAGGAAAAATTGGCTTTTGTTATTTCCCGAAGCTTTGGATCATTATAATGATTAAGACAGCGATTAGTTTGCAAGACAATAAAATTATTTAGCTGATTAGCAAGGTCATTTGGAAGTTGGGTCTGAGACATATAGCTCTGCTATTATAATACAAAATTTAATTAATTTGGTAAAATTCTTTTTATGATCATAGGTCCGAAAAAATTATTACAGTTGGTAAAAACAAAACAGTTAGTCGAAGGATTGGCGGAGAGAGAATTAACCACTCCTGAGGGAGCAGGGTTTGATCTGCGTTTAGGAGAGCTCTATCGACTTGATGGTGGTAAAGCCTTTTTAGGTGAATATGAACGCGAGACACCAAAAATAAAATTAGTCGCTACCTATGTGAAACGGCCGTCACGGATAGGTAAGGATAAAACTAGAAATATTTATGTTGTTAAACCAGGAGAATATCTTTTGGCAACCACGATTGAGAAAGTTAACACGCCACTTGATGTTACCATTAATTTCAAACCAAGAACGACCACTTTTCGTAGTGGTCTATTTGTGAGGACAGGAAATGTTGCCCCAGGTTACTGTGGTAAGCTAACTTTTGCTATCAAAAATGAAGGGCCACTGCCTGTGACGTTGGAAATGGGTTGCCGAATTGTCCATGCACAATTTGATATGGTTGATGGGGGAGGAAGTCAGTATAAAGGCCAATGGCAGGGAGGAAGAGTGACGACCAGGAAAAGGGAACGCCAAATCTGAATACTACCAATACTACAAATAAACAAACCTGCCTGCCGGCAGGTTGGTAGTATTGGTCGGATTGGTAGTATTAAACAAATGGTTATCAACAATTTTAAACAGGCTGAAGCGTACCTTGCTCTTCATATTCCCAAAAATTCTCAAACGACTTTTCCCGGAGAGTTGGGCTTAAAAAGGGCCAAATATTTTCTTAATCTTCTAGGGCGACCTCAAGAAAAATTAAAAATTATTCACGTTGCTGGCACTTCGGGTAAGGGTTCGACTTGTTATCTAATTAGCTCTCTTTTATCTTCACAAGGATTTAAAGTAGGCTTTCATCAATCACCACATCTAACCGATGTTACGGAACGATTTCAAATAAAAACTTCGACTTCGTTCAGTTCAAGTAATCAAAATATTTCTAAGGAAGAATTTATTTCATATTTAAACAAAATCATTCCAATAATTAATCAGGTTGATAAAACGACCTATGGTTCTCTAACGTACTTTGAAATTTTAGTTGGCTTGGCTTATTTATTTTTTTATGAAAAAAAAGTTGATTATGTGGTGATAGAAACGGGATTGGGAGGAAGATACGATGCGACCAATACTGTTTCTCGATCAGATAAATTGTCAGTGATTACAAAAATTGGACTAGACCATGTAGCAATTTTGGGTAAAACCATTGAGGCAATTTCTTTACAAAAAGCCCTAATCATTAATAAAAATAGTCAGGCAATTTCTACATATCAAGACCCACGGGCAAAAAAAGTTATTAGAGAAGTAGCGAAGAAAAAGCAGGCGAAAGTAATTTTTGTGTCTCCGTTGTCATTCCGACCAAGCGAACGAAGTGAGCGCGTGGAGGAATCTTATTCAAAAGATCCCTCGACTTCGCTCGGGATGACATATAAACTTGGTTTAATTGGAGATTACCAAAAAGAAAACGCTGATTTAGCCATAGCCATTATTAACTTTTTAAGTAAAAGAGATGGTTTTGTTATCAGTCAAGAAAAAATTAAAAAAGTTTTTGAGACGGCAAAATTTGCTGGGAGATTTGATATTAAAAAAATCTTGCTTGCGCAAGCAAGTAAAAATAAAATGGTTATCTTCGATGGCGCTCATAATCCGCAAAAGATGGAAGCATTTATTAGTTCACTCATTAAACAATTTCCGAACAAAAAATTTAATTTTTTATTAGCCTTTAAAAAAGGAAAAGACTACCAAAATATGTTGAAAATAATTATCTTGAAAGCGGCCGTCGGTAAGATAATATTAACTGGTTTTTTCACAGAAAATCAAGATATGAGGAATGCTTCAGAAGAACCAAGAGAAATAGGAAGGGAGTTAAATCGGTTAAATCAGTCGAGTCAGTTGAATCAGGATAGTGATAGAGTTAATTATGAAATTATTCCGTCTTTAAAAAAAGCTTGGAAGACTATTTTAAGTAATAAAGATCCAATTGTTGTTACCGGATCGCTTTATTTGGTGGGAGAGATTTATAGGATATTAAAAATAAAATAATAGTATAATTTTTAATATTTACTTATGAACATTGGTGAGCAACAATATTTGGATCTAATGAAAGACATTTTGAAAAATGGCGTGAAAAAACCAGTCTGGGGTAATCCAGGGGTTTATATCAAAGGAGTCTTTGGTCGTCAGATAAGATTTGATCTTCAAAAAGGATTTCCGTTACTGACAACAAAAAAAGTCTTTATGCGAGGGATTACCCATGAACTACTTTGGTTTTTGCGGGGTGATTCCAACATCAAATATTTAATTGACAACGATGTTCATATTTGGGACGAATGGGGGTACGATAGATACAAATATCAAATATCAAATATCAAATATCAAAAATTATTAAGTCAAGAAGAATATGTAGAAAGTATAAAATTTGATAAAAAGTTTGCACAAAAATATGGAGAGCTGGGTCCGGTGTATGGAGTACAATGGCGCCGTTGGCCTTCCGATGGAGGAAGAGTAGTTGACCAGCTTGGTTGGGTGATTAATAAATTAAAAGATCCAAAACAAAGATTTCGAAAACACCTGATTGTTTCAGCTTGGAATCCGGCTTATATTTACGAGATGGCTCCATCAAGAGAAAAATCTGTTGCCCTACCTCCTTGTCATACGATGTTTCATTTCAATGTTTTGGGTGATCGACTTAACCTACAGCTTTATCAACGAAGTGCCGATATTTTCTTAGGTGTTCCATTTAATATAGCCTCTTATTCATTACTGCTTCTCATGATCTCCCAGATTGTTGACATTCCTCCTGGCGACTTTGTCCACACTTTTGGCGATGTTCATACCTATTCAAATCACCAAAACCAAATCAAAGAACAGTTGAAAAGAAAACCAAGACCATTTCCAAAAGTGAGATTAAATCCTGAGGTTAAGAATATAGATGATTTTAAATTTGAAGACATTACGATTGAAAACTATAATCCACACCCGCCGATTAAGGGAGAAGTTACTGTCGTTGGAGGGTTTTAATATGATAAGTATCATCGCTGCGATTGGAAAAAACCGTGAACTTGGAAAAGATAATAAGCTCCTTTGGCATATCCCTGAAGATTTAAAAAGATTTAAAACTCTAACATCAGGGCATGTTGTCATAATGGGGAGAAAAACCTTTGAGTCGATCGGGAAGCCACTGCCAAATAGGATAAATATTGTTGTTACTAGAAATCGATCTTGGACACCCCTGGGGTGTACTGTTTGTTATTCGTTAGATGATGCGATTGAAAAAGCAAAGAGAAACCTGTCTGCAAGAGGGCAGGTCTTTATCATAGGTGGGGCGGAAATTTATAAGCAGGGTATACAGTATGCAGACAAACTTTATTTAACTCTAGTTGACAAATCATATCCCAAAGCTGATGTTTTTTTCCCAGCTTATTCAAATTTTGCAAAAGTTATATTGGAAGAAGGTCATTTTTCTGGTAAAGTTAATTTTAAATTTATTGAACTTATAAAATAGGCTATACCAATCGTTGCTCATTTTGCAAATATTTTAGTGAAAAAATGAGCTTACGAGTGTATATACTCGTAGCATTTTCAAATGCGAAGGGTATATGTTAAAATAAATTAATATTATAAATTAATGCATAAAATAAATTAATATTATAAATTAATGCAGCCAGCTGGCGGAAATTATTTATGG
>CAYIVY010000067.1:0-5536 GCA_964366945.1 uncultured Gammaproteobacteria bacterium | reverse complement strand
TATATTGAGATCATGTTCAAGCAACTTTATCTTTTCTTTCAGAGCCTTTGTATATAGGAGTATATTGGCAGAAGCGGTGCCATCATAATTACCTATTGTAAAGTCAAACTCATCATCCCAGCCCACTTTACGAAGAGTTGCCGCAGATGATCCCGCAAACCCTCGGATAGCTGTCGCATTCAAAATAGTAAAGGGAACATGAGTAAAAGGAGTAGGAGTGACGGAAATAAGCGTTATTTTTGCGGGAGTTATTGCCCCCATTTTGGTTATAAAAGGCTTTTTATATACAATAAAAAAAATTATTACAAACAATAGCAAAGTAATAACTACAATAAGAATTACTTTATAGTTTATTTTAAAATTGTTATATGATTTCGGATGAGATATAAACCTATTTGGTACTGGCGCCTCAATTTCATCCGGTGCAACATTTTCCTCAGCAAACTTTTCGTTGCGAAGTTCAATTATTCGCCAGACTACGCTTATAACTAAAAAATAATAAACAAGTATTGCATTATCTTCGGCTACACGAATGTTACCATTTGCGGCAAAAAATGCGGTTATTACAAGCAGAGTTAGAGTTACAAAAAAACCCGCTCTACTATCCAGACCACTCAAACGGGAAAAGATAAAGAAAGCAATAAACAATGCAGCGTTAAATCCAATAAATTTTTCTAATACAAAAAAAATAATCAAACTAGCAAATGTAACTACATACTGATTATTATTGAAAGTTAGGTTGCGTAATATAGTAATATCATGAATGGGATGATTTTTTTTTGGATTGGAAATAAACAGTAAAGTTACAAGTGTAATAAAGGATAAAATTAAGGAAATAAAAATATTTTTAAAAAGAAAAAAACTGACAAAAAATATAGCATTGAGAACAAAAATGATGGTACGAGAGTCCATGATATTAATCATATAATAACGAACTTATTGATTGAATTCGATCGATTCAAGTAAGAAAGAAGCGGGAGTTTGTACGCCAATCCCACCAGATTTGTGTTCGCTGTCATTTTTTTCAGTTAGTTTTGTAAAATTTTTGCCGTCCGTTGATAGATACCCGGTAATTGTGCTGTCAGATGTCGTAAGGCGTAACCATACGGGTTGATTTTCTTCCAGTTGATAATTTGCAATCCCCCCACTATCTAATTCAACCACAGGACTTTCACCCATCATTTTACCATATTTATAAAATCGCCATGAACCAGTCCCAATGCCGCCAAGATCCAAGTAGTACCCGTAATTAGTTGTTCCATCAATACGGGCATTAATACCAAACGCTCCTATCTTTTGAGGTATGATCTTAGCTGTATAAGTAAAATTTTTCACACCCGTGACTTTACTTATGAGGCTGAGTGTAGTGCCAAGACCCCAACCATTTATATAACTTTTGCCATTCCAAACCCTTGGAGAAATCATGTTAAAGTTGGGAGTAAAAAACTCCTTTTTATATTCATCATTTTTTTCCGCCCATAGTCTATCAAATGAGAGCTCAACTTGGCTGCTAGGTCGTGAGGCAATCTCAAGTGATACTTTTTCAATTGTACTCCACAAGCGGTTATTACCAATATCCACCTTGTCACTATTAATTTCAGTCTCGCTCTCTTGTTCTTTAGAAGAGGGAGCCCCACCTATAAGACTAAAATTACTTTTGAGCATCTCAATCATATTCCACCCAGGCTTTATATTGCGTATGTCATATTCAAAATAAGTAGAATCAGCAAGATTTCCAAACCGGAGGACAGCCTTTTTAATATCATCAGTATTTTGCTGGTCAACAGAATAAACGAGCATTTTTATAGTCTCATTTTTCGAAAGATTAACATTTTTGCGAAGAGTTAGCACGGTAGGAGAAAGACCCTTTGCAAGGATTACATAACTTGTTTTCCCCTCCCAAGGGTTTACGTCATCAATCTTGAAATCGCCCTTCCATTTTTCGCCCTCCTCAAAGCCCGCAATCTCAGTAGCATAGCCGTCGAATTTTTTAGTATAGTCTGCCTTATATTCTTTGTCTTTAAATTCTATTTGAATAATATTTTTTTGGGGAGTAGTAGCCGTTTTTGGAAATAAAGAGCTTAGGGTTCCTTGGCTATTTAAATATGCTACGACAATAAAAACAATAATGAAAATATAAAAAACAATGCCACTAATATTTTTTGAATTTATCATAAGGATAATCTATATTATATCATTTTTTTATTTGTCAAGTATTATTTCTTTGCTTCATAATCCAAGTCCATATGAGATACAATAAGCAACCGATAAATGTCGTGATACTGATGATTAACCCAAGATAGAAAAATCTCTGAGACCAGAATTCAACAATAATTTCAAAATCATAACTGCCATCCTTATTTTTGATGCAAGTGAAATTACCACTACACAATTTATTTGGGTCAATAATCCAGGCATTAGCATAACCGTTCGCTAATATATGAGTAGATTCTGCAATAGGTTGCTTAGTTATTGTTTCAAAAATATCATCATCAAAGAAAAATTGATCAGCAATTTCATTTACATGCTTATTGAAGAATGACCTATTATCTTTTTGTGTTTTTACGTATATTTTCCAATATGTACTATAACTTTCTGAAAAAATAAGTGGAAATGAACCTTTTGCATTGGATATTTTAACTTTATATTTAGTAGGGTTTACTTTGATAAAGCTTAGCTCTTGCGAACCAATTGTAGGCAATTGCACTTTTTTATCAAACAAACCCACCCTACCATCAAGATACTTTCTGTACTGCTGACTTAATAAAGTTTTCAAATTATTATTCGCCAAAACTACATTATTTGGTATATAGAAATGAAGTAAAAAAGCCTCCTCCGAAACCCTATATAAATTAAAATATTTATTTTCCTTAACTAATTTTATTTTATTTTGCTTAGAAAGAAAGCTAATAATAGTATCTGATTTTATTTTTCCATCAATTCTAACATTTCCAGATCCAAAATCGTATCCGTCGACGAAGTCCTTATGAACGAAAAGATATTTAATATTTAAAACTCCTAAATACTTTACCATTTCCCCCACATTCTTTTCAAAATTACTTCCTACCCATGAATCCGTAACATCAAGCTTATTAAAAGCATTCTTAATAAACCAATATGAATCTATTACTGACCTATTCAAAAAAAAATAATCAGAGTGAGGGCCAATGTAGATATTATTACTTGACCATTTGAGAATAAGTCCACCACCTGAAGGAGAAGGTGGTAAGGAGAGAATTCTAAAATCTTCCTTGTCTTTCGCAATTTCTTTAGATATTGATGTATACTCATGAGGAATTTCTGTGAGAAGATGGCGATACACAATTTGATTTGAAAAAAAAGGGGCATAATAAATAAGTACTGCAATTGGAACGAATATGGCAAGAAGCAATTTTTTTCTTTCAATAACGAATATTGAAATAAGTACCGCATAAGAAAAGGAAAGAAGAAAAACAAATTTATGATATACCGCCCTATACATTTGAAAGTAAGGTATGTTCAAAAAAAGAAAAGAAAAAATATTTTCTAATGGCGGATGCACTCCTTTTGCTAGAAATAAAAATATAATGATAATTACACAAAACAATACTTTTATTTTTTTAGCTTTGGACGAGAGCATTGGGAATAAAACCATACCAGTTAACATATACCCAAATATGATAATTAAACCATTTTCCATATAGTTTGCGTAATAAGGAAATCTTGACCAGTCAGAATTTCCTCCCAATCTTAATAAATTCAAAAAAGACGTAGTACGGCTATTATATGCGGCTGAAAATAAATCATTATTGATTGAGATATTGCCATATGGGTTAGATCGCATGCTTAACATGGGAAGATATATATAACTTGAAAATAACAGTAACAATATCAGGCTTGGCATACAAAATTTTAAGAGGTTTCCGAATTTAATTTTATAATCCTTTATAAAAACAATAAGACAAAATGCAAGAAGAAATCCAATACTTATTGTATTTGAAGGGTTACCGCCTGAAAGTATTAATAATAGTAGTGAAAATATAAAAATATTAAAAAAAGAAATTTTATCTTTTAAGCTATAAATTACCACAAGTATTATCCATGGTAGAAGCATGTATGATAGATGGTAGGATGTAATAGTAAACGCAAGAATAATTGCAGTGAAGTGATTAAACATATAAAGAATGCTACCCGTGAGTGCGGCTATGTATCTGCTTTTACTGGAATACGCGGGGTAATACTTACTAAGCAGTAAATTAGAAAGAAAGAATAATCCTATACCAGAAATTAAAAAAAATAAAAAATAGATGAATCTTTCTATAAAAATAGAGTTAAACCTTAGGAATGAAAGAAAAAATATAAAGGAAGTCCAAAGCAGGGTAAGCGTTGAAGTTGTAGTCGGTTTCCCAAGTGAAGTAAAACTATCCCAGTTAAAAAATGCCAGCGTCAGAGGAACTTTAGGAAAATCATATCCAAATCCGTAATCTTCTCCAGCAAATGTTTTGTGAATTCCTAAATTAAACAATGTGACAGTAATTGAAAGTCCCAGAATAATTAAAATAGCGCCATACAAAAACCACTTATCTTTTATTTTATTTTTAAACATATGAAATTGTTTTATTAAACACAGTGCTTAATGGTAAATCTGCATCGATTATTACAGCATTTGTTTTCATGGCTATAAAATCGTAAATTTTTTTAAAACGTTCATAATCCTTGATTGAATATTCGTTCTTTCTTAATTTTGCATTATGCGAAGAGACATTTAAATAAAACAAACGATTCGGTCGTGGTAAAAGGCTTAAATATATTCCAGCAATGAAATTATTTGTAATATTATAATATAACATTCTTGCTACTTTGTCATAGAAATAACGATCGCAGATAATGACATTATGTTCTAATTCTGGTTTATATTTAAAATAATAGGTGAAGAAGCTGTCCAACAACATAAATGGAGAAAGTAAAAAAAACAACCAGCAAAATCGTTTGATATTCTTCTCATCGATGGAAAAACTATTTTTTGAAATTGCATATCCATGTGCGTGCTTAAAAAAAACGCGAAAACCTTTTTTTTTCATATAGCTTTCAAGTTTTTTGGCAACAGTTGTTTTCCCGCTTCCGTCCATTCCTGAAAAGGCAATTAACAGATTTTTATTCATATTTTTAATCGATCTTTAATAATGTATCGTGCACCCCATATTTTTTTCCAAGCTTTTTTTTCAATAACCGCCTGCGCAAGAAGAGTATATGACAACCGATAGGGAAATTTAACAAAGTCAGAAGAACAAAATAGTTTTGTATGAAGCATTTCCAAGAGATGCTTGGTTTTTTGAAACGTGTTTTTCCAGCCATTATCACTTGCTTCTTTTTCAAGAAGCACCCAATTAACCTTGTCAAACTGGACATAGATATGAAGAAGTTCACCTAATTTCATCTCTGCCTGCTCAAAAGGCAGATGTCCCATTCGTATCAGAACATCAAGATCGGGATTGGGAATAAAAACTTGGTTACTATCAAAATTATATTTGTTGATGTTTCTAGATCGGAAGAGCGT
>CAYIVY010000066.1:124-5582 GCA_964366945.1 uncultured Gammaproteobacteria bacterium | reverse complement strand
ATGAAAAAGTCATTTACTTTAATTGAAATCCTCGTTGTCACCACCATCATTGTTCTTCTAACAGCTGGGGCAGCTGTTTCATATTCTAAATTTTCTGAGCAATCTCGTGACGCTCGTAGAAAAACTGATATTGAACAGGTCAGGGCCGCTTTAGAAATGTATAAATCTAATAATGATAGTTATCCTTTGTTCCTAAGCAATCTAACTACTCCTGTTGTATATATTAAATCAATACCAACCGATCCAAAAGACGCAAGTATTATTTACCCTTATAGCCCGTCACCAGGCGGTTGTGCTGGTAATGCAAGTTATCCTTGTACTGGCTATACAATTACCGCTACTTTAGAAATTAGCGGAACATATTCAGGTGGACCGTATGGGGCCGCTATCACTCCAGGAGCAGCAACAGCAACTCCTGCTCCACCAACACCAACGTCAACTCCAGTACCTGGACCAACCGCAACGCCAGTACCACCAACAGCAACACCTATACCTGGGCCAACTGCAACACCAACACCAATTCCACCGACCCCAACTCCAATTCCTCCAATTCCAACACCAGAACCAACTTGTCCACCTGGTGGTTGCCTACAATGAAAAAAATTTATAATCATCAACCTGCTTTTACCCTAATCGAAATTCTGGTTGTAATCTCCATTACCATTATCTTTCTTGGAGTTGGCCTGGCCCAATATAATACTTTTACTGAGCAAACCAAATTAAAAAACGAGGGTAAAAAATTAGTTGATGTTCTTGAACTAGCTAAAAAAAAGGCCTCTTCATCAGATTTAAATGGATTTACTTGCAGTGGGGGATTTCATGGATATTTAGTTGATATTGGAGTAAATAGTTATTCATTAAATCTTCGTTGCTTATTACTTAATGAACAAATTAGCTCATACAACTTTCCTGTTTCAAATATCACAATTTATTCAGGTATAGGATTATTTAGATTTAAACAGAAAACTGCAGGTTTAGAATACAAAGTAACTGAAGCTAACGATCCCACAACAGCTCCACTGATACAACTAAAAAATTCTTCGATTAACAAATGCGTCAGTATTACTATCAACGCACTTGGTATTGTTGAGTTTAATGAAACTTTACAAACTTGTTTATGACCAACCATAAAGGATTCTCCCTTATCGAAGTCCTTGTCTTTACGGCGGTTTTGGGACTGTTTTTTGTTGCGGCTTTATCAGTCGCCACTTTTAATGTTCGTAATATGAAGATTCAAGAGCATAAAATATTAGCTACCCGGTACGCCGAGGAGGCGACTGAGTGGTTGAAACAGGAAAAAGAGGATAGTTGGACAGACTTCATTTTAAGAGATACTTCAGGAGGTTCGGGAAAACCTTACTGCTTAAATTCGCTTGTTTGGACAGTTGCTACTTTGTGCGCAACCTACGGATTAGGTACGCCAACAGTCTATAAACGAGAACTATTAATAAAAAACATAAGCACGACTCAAATTGAGGCAACTGTTACCGTATTATGGAAAGATATGGGTACGGATTTGAAAGTTGAAATAAAGACGGTATTTAAATTATTAGAATAACTATGAAAAAATTGCTTGGGTTTACCCTCATCGAAACAATCGTCGTTGTAGCCGTGATTGGCTTAACTTTGCCAGTTTTAATTGGAGCCGTATTTGTGATGGTTCGCCAGCAAACTAAAATCATCAGATTAAGCCAGGTAAAACGTGAAGGAGATTATATTATTAATTTGATGGAAAATACGATTAGAGATAAAGCTGTTAGCATTCACTCCGGCCAACCAGATGATACCAATATAATTTGTAAAATTGTAGGAACCCCTCCATCGGCCCCTAGTTTATACTTTTTTGACAGAGATAAACAATGGTTTGGTTATATTTTCGATACTAGTGCGATCGCTTCCAAATCGGCCGATCTAGATAATCTACCAAATGTTTTAACTTATGTATTAACTTCAAGTAAATCTAAAGTTTCAGCTTTTTCTATTGGCTGTTCAAGAGTAACTGATTTTTCGGCACCCGTTGTCACACTTAGTTTTGATATCTGTTACGAAACCTGTAATATGGCTCGCCCTGAAGATTATGCCAAACTCCACTATCAGACAAGAATTAAGTTGAGAAATTATTAAGAAGTATTTATCATTTGAAATTCTTTTTTTATTACTCTATATTAAAAGTATGGCAGATAATTTTTTCACTTTAGATATCGACGAAAAATTTACGAAAATCGTTGAAGCAAAAAAGAATGGTAACGTTCTAGATGTAACGGCTTTGGGGATCACGGAAACTTCAAACTCGTTTTATACCGGTAATTTGGAAAAAAATATAGAAGACGAGGTAACTCAAATAAGAAAGTTGATTGGATCTCTTAAGATAAGTAAAAAAAACGTCAGTTTAATTATTCCTGATGCACTTACCTACAGCCAAATACTTACTATGCCGCTTCTTAACGAAAAAGAGCTTATTTCAGCGATTAAATATCAGGCTGATCAATTTATACCGATGCCAATTGAAGAAACTAATATTGACATTGAAGTGATTGAGGAGATAACAGGTGAAAATAAAAAGGAAAAAAAAGTTTTGCTCTTAATTGTAGCCGCACCCAAGAAGGTTATTGAAAAGGTTCAGACAACTGCCGAACTGGCCGGGCTTAATCCTGAGTCAGTTGAAAATGAGCTGAGTAGTACCAGTCGGCTTTTATCTAATTTTAACAAAAGTTTTCAAAGTCAATATCAAATAAGCCCTGATAAAGGAGTTGTTATTGCCAATTTTGATGTTAATGCTACTTCCTTGGCTTATTTTTCCCCTCAAGAATCACTTATTAAAGAAAATCACCACCTTTCTGTTGGTTATCAACTATTTTTAAAAGAAACTCAAGTCAATACCTCTTCTGATATTAAAAAAGCAGAGGAAATCCTCAAAACTTTTGATAAAAAGACCCCTTCTTCCTATCCTGTAGATACAATTGTTAAACCATTAATTAATCAGATAGTCAGTGAATTAAAAATATTTATTTCCAAGCACAATCCCAGCAAAATTTTATTTACCAATAAGATATATTTGTTTCCATCACTCGTCACTATTCTAAGCGATGAACTAAAAATTCCCGTTGAAATCTTCAATCCTTATTCATTTATTAAAAAATCACAGTTGGTTGAGACATATAAAAATGAGTTACCCATTTTTATCCCTGCCTTGGGCGGAAATTTGAGATAAATCAATGAGAAAAAACCGCATTAATCTTCTCGTCAGTAGAGAGGACTATCAGAAATACGAAAGATTTTTTAATCAACTCAGGCTCTTGACTGCTATCCTGATGTTGATTTTATTCATCTTTTTTATTTTCTTCTATCAACTTTTACGGAGGAAATTTAATCAATATGAGACTATGAATCTACAAAAGAAAACTTATTTGCAGCAGCTATTGGCAAGAACGGGGGACGAAGCAAAGATCAACTATATTCAAAAAAAATATACAGATATGAATACCTTTTTAAAAGATGACGCCGCCTCACTTCCTTACTTCCAGTTGTTGACTGAAGCAATCAAGGGCAGTAGTGAGTCAGCTGGTATAAAATCTTTTGATATCAATAAAGACCATAGCACATCATTTACGGTCACTTTTTCATCTTTTGATACTCTGATGGAGTTTTTAAAGTTTGCTGAATCTCAGACATTTGTCAAAAATTTTGAGACTATTATTCTGAAAAGTTTTACAATTATTGGAGATAAAGAAAAAAAAGAAAGTTACCAATTAGGCTTTAGTGGGAAATTCATTCCTATCAAAGTCGATGTCTATAATGATTAACAAAGTCAAACCATTTATAAGACGTTCGATAAAAGATAATATTTTTTTTATTTTTGGTAACGTTTTTATTTTTGTTTTAATTATCATTACAATTAAAATCGGCCTGACGGAAAATGTAAACTATGATAAGAAGATCAGTGATTTGAAGGTTGAACTTAAGACACTGCAAAATAAAGTGAATCTTATGAATACGGTCATACCATCTTCAGATAAGCTCGATGACGACTTGAATTTCTTGAATTCCATGATTCCCAATGCTGAAGATTATTTTTCTATTATCTACGCGCTTGACAAACTATCACAAAAGTCGAATTTTATTATTACTGAATATACCGTCAATACCACGGGCAGCGGAGAAGGACTCCATCTGGCAGTCACAGGATCAGGGGATAGTGAGTCTTTTATTAATTTTTTGAAAGAATATAATTTTGGCGGAAACCGTTTAATTACTGCCGGTGATATTCATATTGATCCAAATTTTTTAGGTTCAATAAGTATTGATCTGACTTTTTATGCCAAGAGCACTCCCGCTTCAGAAAACTTAGATCAGATTACAAGCTACAAATTTTTTGAAGATTTAGAAAAAATTAAAGCCAAAATAAATTTTATTTTTGATAGTAATACAGACAACAACGATGTTGACTTTAATTATCCAAAAAAGACAAATCCATTTTAAAAAATTAAAGACAGTCTTAATTAAGACTGTCTTTGTTTAACACTCTTGAGTAGTTTTCGCAAACCTTCTGAAACTTGCGCCCCCACCTTCATCCAATAGTCAAAACGGTCTTTTTTAAAGGTTAAAACAACAGGGTTGGCAATTGGGTCATAAAAACCGACTTCTTCGATATACTTGCCATCAGCTTTATAGTGTTTGTTGACTGCTACAATACGGTAAGAGGGGCTACCTTTTTTTCCTTGACGATATAATTTTAGTGCAACTGCCATAAGGGAAATATTATCACAATAAATTAAGATTTTCAAAGGCTTTTTTTGCCGCCTTCTCTTCGGCTTCTTTTTTTGAAGCAGCTGTGCCTTCACCTAATTTTTTGTTATTAAAATAAACTCCGACTTTAAAAATCCTTTTATGCTCCTGCCCTTTCTCGTCCAGCACTTTGTAGAGTGGTGTCATTTTATACTTTCCTTGGATTAACTCTTGTAATTTGCTTTTAGAAGATAGGTAAAGATTATTCGCCAGTAAATAGTTTAATCTATCCTTAAATAGGAAGTCTACCACAAATAAATAGGCGGCTTCAAAATTTTGATCTAAAAATATCGCTGCAATTAAGGCCTCAAAACAGTCAGCCAGGATATTATTATTAGTCCGACCGTCTCCTTTTACCTCGCCTTTGGAAAGTAGAAGATAATCGCTTAAATAAATTTTTTTTGCCGCTTCAGCCAAGCTGTCCATCTTAACAATCGCCGACTTTATTTCCGTATAGTCACCCTCCTCAAGTTTTGGGTAGTTTTTAAAAAGATAAGCTGATGTAATAAGTGACAGGACACTATCACCTAAGAACTCTAATCTTTCGTTTGAGGCAAGGGAAGAGTTTTTATGTTCGTTAAGATAAGATCTGTGAATAAAGACATTATTAAGCAGGTTTCTGTCTATAAAATTGATTTTAATGGTTGATTCCAAGTTAGAGTATTTATTTATT
>CAYIVY010000066.1:0-114 GCA_964366945.1 uncultured Gammaproteobacteria bacterium | reverse complement strand
TGATAGGACACTATCTCCCAAAAATTCTAATCTTTCGTTTGAGGCAAGGGAAGAGTTTTTATGTTCGTTAAGATATGAACGATGAATAAACACATTATTAAGCAGGTTTCTGTC
>CAYIVY010000065.1:1891-5606 GCA_964366945.1 uncultured Gammaproteobacteria bacterium | reverse complement strand
CAAAAAAGGTACCAGTATTATTTCTCTAAAATTTCTTCATAGAAAGGAATAAACGAAATGGTAGTAGCGTCTATCTCTATCTCATTTCTTTCGCCCAGGTGTACTATATATGCCTTTTTAGGTTTGTACTCATTTAGAAAACTTCTCATCGAACGGGAAATTTCCGGTTTCTTAAGCTTTGTATATTTAACTTCAACTGGTATCAATTGAGTGCCTGTTTGAACGACAAAATCTACCTCAGCATTATCACGAGTTCGCCAAAAATGAAGCGTAGTTGAAGAATAGGTGATTAATTCTCTGAGTCTATTAAAGATAAAGTTCTCAAACAAATGACCACTAAGTAAGGTAATTATTGGCACACCAAAAAGTCCTAAGATATAGTTGCGAAGACCGTTATCATAAAAATAATAAAGAGGCGCTTTTGTAATTTCTTTACGAACGTTACGAAAATACGGTGTTACCCGTTTCACGATATATGTTTTTTCTAGATACCAAAGATAGTTTTGAATCGTTTGCATAGCCACACCGACCGTTGAGGACAGTTCTGACACGTTGACCAGTCCTCCCATTTGTGATGCCAGAATCTTTATGAGATTGGTAAAGGCTTCAGTCTTTTCCAGTTTTAGTAAATCTTTAATGTCTCTCTCTATATAACTTTGATAAATTTCTCCCATAACTGCCCGTTTCTCTTCTAAGGTTCCGGCAAGTACCACCTTAGGATATCCCCCAAAATTCATATATTCTTCCAAGAATTCCAATGCTTTAGTTTTTTCTACCTTAAAAAATGACTGAAAACTATTCTCAAATTGATAGTTCGTTTTAAAATTCACAAATTCCGTGAATGTTAGCGGAGTAAGTTCAAACATTCTTTTTCTACCAGATAATGACTCATGAATTTTTTCTTTAAGTTCTATACTGCCTGATCCCGAAACTATAAACTTGTAAGGAAGATGTCTATCAAATAAGCCTTTTAAAAAAAGTCCGGCATTTTCTTTACGTTGGATTTCATCAATAAACACATATCCTTTTTGTTCTCCGAGGTGAAGTTTGATTTTATTCAAAAGAATACTTTGTGATGTAAAAAATTGGAGATCGCTATCAATATCAAGATTTAAAAAAAGTGTTTTTTTTCCCTGCTTCTCAAGGGAATTTTTAAGCATTTCCATAAGATAGGTTTTCCCCACTTGCCTCGCCCCAATAATAAGTGTTATTTCAGTATTAGAAAGATGTTTCTCGACTAGTGGAAAAATTACACGTTTGATCATACTTATATTTTAGTACCAAATATTTATAAGTCAAGATGTAAAAATATGGGGAAAATATTAAATAAACTACAAAATTAATTCAAATCTGACTATTGACTTTTTACAGGAAATGTCTAAATAATTCTTTTAAGGCTTAAATTTTGCTATGTGACTTGACTTGCCTCCCCTTGACAGAATGCTATACATTCTGTAAAATGATTTTATAAAAAGTATGGATAATCAAAAAATAGAGCTTCTTTTAAAGTTAAATCAACAGGCAAAACGAAAAGGCAGAGACTATCTTAAAAAAAGATATCTGTTTGATCAACTATTGCAGGAAAAAGACACGAACACAATTATAGGTATTTCCGGTCTAAGAGGAAGTGGGAAGACCGTCCTTTTATGCCAACTTTTAAATCAATTAGCGGCTGCTTTTTATCTGTCCGCTGATTCGATTGACAACATTAATCTTTATCAATTGGCTGATTTTTTAATCAAAAATTACCGAATTAAAAATCTTTTGATTGATGAAGTCCATTATTTAAAAGACTGGTCAAAACAACTAAAGCTTATCTGTGATTTTTTAAAAGTCAAGATTTATTTTACCAGTTCGATCTCACTTAATATTTTATCATCCGGATCAGATCTCTCTCGACGGGCTAAGATTATAGATCTGCTGATTTTTTCTTTTCGAGAGTATCTCGATTTTAAATTTGCTCAAAAACTACCTTCGCTAACTTTTAGAGATATTATCAAAGATTACCAAAAACTTTTCCAGAAATTTTACCAACAAGAAGCTTATTTCAACGACTATCTTTCTCAGCCACTGCCTTTTATGCTTGATGATCCATCGCATCAATTAGTTAAACAAGTGGCGGAAAAGATCATTGAAAAGGATTTATTTTATCATGGAAATTTGACCAGATCAGATATTGAAGGAATGAAAAATATTATCAATTTTATTGCCAATACGCCAATATCAGATATTAATTATTCCATTCTTTCCAAAAATATCGGTATTACCAAGTATAAAGCCAAACAGTATGTTGATTATTTGGAAAAGGGTTATCTTCTAAAATCAATTTTTCCTTTTTCCTCGAACGTAATTAAAGAACCAAAAATTGTCTTGACCTTGCCTTTTCGACAAGTTTTTAACTATCGATTAACTGATGAACAGTTAAAAGGCGCCTTGAGGGAAGAATTTTTTGTTCAGACTATAAGCCATCTTAATCAGCCTTTATACTATCTCAAATCAAAACGCGGGGTAAAAACTCCTGATTATCTTTTTATTTTCAATAAGGATAGATATATTTTTGAGATTGGTGGTCAAAAAAAAGGTTTTTCCCAGTTTAAAGGAATTTCTGATCAATATAATAAATATGTGGTCTCTTACCCCGGAGTTTCTCAAAGCAATAAAATTCCGTTGATTTTGTTTGGATTGTTATCATAAATGCAATTTTTATGGTTTTATGGTAATATGGGACCATATGCAAACTCAATCAATAAAAACCACTATTGAAATTGATTCTAACTTATTTTATTTAGCAAAAATGAAGGCACTTCAAGAAAAAAAAAGTTTGAAAGAAATTATTAATCTTAGTTTGGCTAAAAACTTGAAGGTCAATAAACAAAAAACCGTCGATCTTCTCTCAAAAATTCAAGAAATTGTTGAGAAAACCAGCGTTACTGAGAATGAATTACAAAAATCTGGCCAAGCAATAAGAAAACAATTAATCAAAAAATATTATTAAGAAAAATGAAGTCTGCTGTTTTTATAGACTCAAATGTTTGGTTTTCCGCTTTTTATAAGAAAGGAGTCTGTTCAAAGCTTCTTAAAAATATTAAATCTTTGGATTGGCAAGTGTGTGTCTCAGAATTAGTCTTAGAAGAAATTATCAGAAATATTCAATTGAAAATACCCAATGCATTGTCTTTTTTTACTGACTATTTAAAAGATAATAAGATTATTGTTTTAAAAAATCCACCGACTACTCATCTGCTTCAATATGGTAATCTGGCTGAAAAACATGACCTGCCAATTCTTATTTCTGCTCTTGACTATAAATGTACTTACTTCATTACAGGTAATATAAAAGATTTTAAGATTAACCAAATAAGAAATAAGTTTAGGCTGAAGGTAATAACCCCTTCTGATTTTTTAAAGCTGACTATTGACAAAAAAAGACAGATTTTCTATAATAAGGAAAGTTAGAAATTTAGAAAAATTTTATGCAACAAATAATTCAAGAAGAGATCGTTAGGATTCAGCCAAAAGGATTAATTACTATTCCTAAAAACTTGCGAATAAGACTGGGTTTTGAAGAATCACAATTAGCTCGGATTAAAAGTGAAAAAGGGAGATTAATTATTGAACCTGTTAAAACCATTCCTTATCAGGTGCGAAGCTATTCTGATAAAGAAATAAAAGAATTTTTGGAAGAAGATGAAAAAGAGACAAAAGAATTAAAAAA
>CAYIVY010000065.1:0-1791 GCA_964366945.1 uncultured Gammaproteobacteria bacterium | reverse complement strand
GCTGGATTTATTTCTCCAGCCGGTGGATCGGCAAAACTTTTGCAATGGACAAAAGAAAATAAAATAACTGGAGTTATTTCAGAAATTATCTATGATGAAATCATGAGACAATCTGAGAAGTTGAATCTTTCTCCAAAAGATATAAAAAGGAAATTATTTTTAATCTTTGACAATATTAAAAAAGCGCCGCATGAAAATTTAGTGAAAAAGTTTAATGATATTGTTATTGATCTGGGTGATAGTCATGTATTGGCCTCGGCAATTGAAACAAGAGCGGATTTTTTAGTCACGCTTGATAAAAAACACTTACTTATTTTGGATCAGAAAATTAAAGACCTAAAGATTGTTTCTCCCAAGCAATTAATTCAAATCTGACTATTGACTTTTTACATAAAATCTCACTTTATCTGTTATAAATATAATTTAAGGCTAAAATCGTTATTTTGTGGAACTATATTCCATAAAACTTGACAATTATAAAGAGTCATGATATCCTATCTTATATGTTTATTCCTAGATTTTATGACCCGTTAGATAAGTACCTAAAGAAAAATAAGGCTCTTATTTTTTATGGTCCACGTCAGGTGGGAAAAACTACTTTAATAAAAAATTATTTGAAAACTAGCAAATTAAAATATCGACTAGATAATGGAGAAAATATCAGTATTCAAGAAGTGCTTTCTTCACAAAACTTTGACCTAATAAAAGAATACTGCCATGGTTATCAGCTTATTGTTATCGATGAGGCACAAAAAATACCCAATATTGGTATGGGTTTGAAAATAATTGTTGATAATATTCCTGATATCTATGTTATTGCGACCGGTTCTTCCAGTTTTGAACTTTCTGGACAGATCGGTGAACCTTTGACTGGCAGAAAAATTACCCAGATTCTTTATCCATTTTCTCAACTGGAACTTTCAAAAATCAAAAACAGTTTTGAATTAAAAAATAATCTTTCCAACTATCTTATCTATGGTAGCTATCCAGAAGTATTAATTCAGAAGAGTAAAAAGGGAAAAAACGATGTTTTAAATGAATTGGTTAATTCATATCTGTTAAGAGATATTCTTCAGATGGAAAAAGTCAAAGGAGCAAAAATTTTACTCGATCTTCTGCGATTGGTTGCTTTTCAAGTCGGAAGCGAAGTTTCCTATAATGAACTGGCTGGGAATTTAAGAATTGACGTTAAAACGGTCGCCCGTTACCTTGATCTTTTTGAAAAATCTTTTATTCTGTTTAATCTACGTGGTTACTCAAGAAATTTAAGAACCGAAGTAGTCAAAAAAAGCAAGTACTATTTTTATGATAATGGTATACGCAATGCAGTCGTTTCAAACTTTAACCCGATTGAAAAAAGAAATGATCTAGGTCCTCTCTGGGAAAATTTCCTGGTTATTGAAAGGTTAAAAAATCAGTCTTACAAAAAAATATATTCCAATAATTATTTTTGGCGTACTTGGGATAAAAAAGAGATTGACTGGATTGAAGAAAAAGGTGGAAGCTTATATGCTTTTGAGTTCAAATATCAAAGATCAAAAAAAAATAACTTTTTCGACTTTAAATCGATCTATCCAAATTCTCGAGGAAAGATAATTACCAAAGATAACTATCTTGATTTCATTACTTAATAAAAATTATTTGTGCGAATAATTCAATTTCGGTAACATTTTAAACGAGCGAATTATTCTCTATTCCCATGTTTGTCCTATTATATCATCCCGATGGTCTTAAGTAAAATCAAATGGATTTTATGATTTGTGTCTGTTAGACTCTATTTATGAAATGGGT
>CAYIVY010000064.1:0-5624 GCA_964366945.1 uncultured Gammaproteobacteria bacterium | reverse complement strand
TTAGAGCTGAGTTTGTCATTGCCGAAATTGGCGTTCATCCAAAACAGTTTATTAAAGAAAAAAAACAAGATGTCTTTATTAATAGGTTATCCAGAGAGTTGATGAAATTTGTTGCTCCGTTTTCACCCCGTCCAGTTATCTATAGAGCTACTGATTTTAAGACCAATGAATATCGTAATTTGACCGGTGGCAAGGAATTTGAACCGCACGAAGAGAATCCCATGCTTGGATTTAGAGGTGCCTATCGTTATATTGCCAATCCTGATGTCTTTGATATGGAGTTAAGTGCTATAAAAAAAATTTGGCAAAATGGTTATCATAACCTTCATCTGATGATTCCTTTTGTCCGTGTACCCTGGGAACTAATTAAAATTAGACAGATGGTTGAAAAAAGTGGCTTGTTAAGCTACCCAGGTTTCAAGCTCTGGATTATGGTCGAAGTTCCCTCATGTGCCCTAAATTTAGAAGAGTTCATAAAAGTTGGAATTGACGGAGTTTCGATTGGCACCAATGATCTGACTATGATGTTACTTGGAGTTGATCGTGATTCCGAAGAAGTATCCAGTGTCTATGATGAACGAACTCCGGTCGTTCTCAATATTTTGGAATATATTGTTAAAACCTGTCAAAAGTTTGGTATCACCTGCTCAATCTGTGGGCAAGCTCCCTCAGACTATCCAGAAATAGCTGAAAGATTAGTAAGAGCCGGTATTACAAGCTTATCGGTGACCCCAGACGTTATTAATCGCACCAGACAGATTGTTTTTGATGTTGAAAAGAGGCTTTTTAAAGAAAAAAATAAAAAATAACCCCTTCATTATTATCCCATTATATATTAGAATGAATTTATGCCCGTTATAAAAAAAATTATTGCTAATGAAATAATTAATGCTATGGGTTACCCAACCCTTCAAGGCAAGTTATTTTTAGATGATGGCCGTTTTGTGATTGCCAACATTTCCTCTCTCGATCCAGAAGTTAATTTCGCCTACAAAGAACTTCGAGACGGCGATAAAAATCGCTACAACGGTCTTGGTGTCAAAAAAGCTGCCACTTATATCAACGATCTTTTAAGTCCAAAGTTAGCCGGCATTTCTCCCTTAAAACAGACCGAGATTGATAATTGGTTAATAAAAGCTGATGGCACTAAAGATAAAAGTCGGCTGGGCGTCAATATAATCTCGCTTATTTCCAAACTGGCTGCTAGTGCCGGAGCTCTTATTTCCAATCAGCCTCTTTACCTCTATCTAAATACTCAGTTTATACAAAAATCTCATCTGACTCTTGAATTAAAAAAACTACCAACTCCCCTTTTTACTTTATTAATCGGTTCTAAAGGAGGACAGACCGATCTGGATTTTAAGGAGTTTTTAGTCTTTCCCTCATCAGCCTTTCCATATAACCAATCCTACCAAATTAGTGTTGATCTATATCATAATTTGCGTAAACTTTTTAAGATGAAATTTTCTACCAATCTCGATGTTCTTGATGCGATCAAGCAGTCAGTTGACTCAATGAACCTCCATTTTGGTCAGGATATTTTTGCTAGTATTAATTTTCAAGCCGGCGTATATTTTAATAATGGACGATACACGATCAAAGATAAAGAGGAGCCATTGGGAAGCGAAGCTTATATCAAATTTATTAAAGAAATAATCAAAAAATACCTACTTTTAGTGCTTATTGATCCATTGGCTGAGAATGATTGGTTGGCTCACAAGGATTTTTCTGATGATATTAAAGCCGATTTCTATTTAGCTAGTGGAAGAAGTAGTCTATCTAAGCTGATTACAACAACGATCCTAAAACTGAGTGGGATCGGGACAATTAGCGAATTTTTTGATGAAATCATTAGATTAAGAACTAATAATTTAAGTTATATTATAGCCTCCGGACACGCTGAGACTAATGACGATTTTGTGGCTGATTTGAGCGTCGCCCTCCAAGCTGATTTTGTCAAGTTTGGCCCGCCAGTCCACTCAGAAAACGTCAGCAAGTATAATAGACTTTTGGATATTGAGAAAGAATTAAAACTATCATGATCGGCAAACTCAAAGGCAAACTCGTCGAAGTAGAAAAAAATGTCGGCCTGATTGAGACCTCAGGTGGGGTTTTTTACCAGGTCTATCTTCCACCGTCACTAATCACTAGCCACCAACCGCTATCCACTATTGAGCTCTATACCTACCTCCAAGTCCGCGATGATGCTTTAATCCTTTTTGGATTTGATACCAAAAAACATCATGATTTTTTTAAGCTGCTTTTGACAGTTTCCGGTGTTGGACCAAAGACGGCTTTTTCTGTGATTTCATTTGTCTCATTAGACCTATTAGTCAAATCAGTCCAATCAAATGACGTTGACGCCTTTACCCAGGTCCCAGGGCTCGGTAGGAAAACAGCTATGAAAATAATTTTAGAACTATCTTCAAAACTAAAGACGGATTTTGATATGAAAAATATGGTTTTATCAGACGATGATCAAACGGTTATTAGTGCCTTAATTTCTCTAGGTTACAAATCGTACGATGCAAAAAAAATTATTACCAAACTGCCCAAAAATCTATCCGTTGAGGAAAAGATAGAAGAAGCGTTGAGAAAATCAAAAACTTAGGATTATAATCTTTATAATTTTTATAGCTGTTATAATTGTTATAATGATTATATCCAAAAAGGAAAAAAACCTCCGTCCCCAGTTACTTAAAGACTACATTGGTCAGGAAAATATTACCAAAACTTTAAAAATGTTTATTGACGCCGTTAATAAGCGGGGTAAACCGTCTGAGCACATTTTATTTTATGGCCCACCGGGAATTGGTAAGACAACCTTAGCCTATATTGTGGCCAACGAACTCAAAGGTGAGATGAAAGTCACCTCAGGTGCTACAATTACCAAAACCGGTGATCTGGCTGCCATACTGACTAATTTGAAAGATAATGATGTTCTATTTATCGATGAAATTCACCGCCTGCCAAAGCCCGTCGAAGAAATGCTTTACCCAGTCATGGAAGAGTATTCGCTTGACATAATAATTGGACAAGGACCTTCTGCCCGCACAGTTCGACTACCTGTTCCAAGGATAACAATTATTGGAGCCACGACAAAATTAGCTTTACTGTCCGCACCACTGCGGGATAGATTTGGACTTTTGCTTCGTTTAGATTTTTATAATGAAAAAGAAATTGAAAAAATTATAAAAAGATCAGCTAATATTTTTAATATTTCGATAACTGAAGATGCGGCTCACCAAATTTCCCTCCGATCCAGGAAAACACCGCGGTTAGCCAATAGGATTTTAAAGCGAGCCCGTGACGTCTTTGAAGTTGATAAACATAAGGAGATAGATGAAAAATTACTAGAAAAACTATTTACACTGCTTGAAATTGATGAAATAGGTTTAACAGATATTGACAAACAGTATTTAGAAATTCTAGGTAAAAAATTTAATAACACGGCAGTGGGGGTCGAGACAATTGCCTCTTCAATTTCTGAAGACAAGCGGACTGTGGAGGAATTTATTGAACCTTATCTACTCCGTCTGGGTTTTATTAAAAAAACTACCAAAGGCAGACTCCTCACCCAAAAAGCGCTTCAACATCTTAAAATAAAAGGGGCTCAATTAGAAATTGTCCAAAAATAAAGACAGTCTTATTAAAGACTGTCTTTATAAAACTATGTTTACCGATGAAGCGGAAATTATGGTTAAGGGCGGCCATGGCGGCGCCGGTAGAGTGGCTTTTTTCTGCAACCGCAAAGGTCCCTCCGGTGGCAGCGGTGGACTAGGCGGGAAAGTCTGGGCGATTGCAACTTCCAATCTTACTCATCTTAAGTCATTTACTGAAGTCACTAAATATATGGGGGAAAATGGCGGAATCGGTGGACAAAATAAGCGTACCGGTCTCAACGGAAAAGACTTGTATCTTAAAATGCCGATTGGCACAACCATTATTGATGTTGTGACAAACCAAGAAATAACCATCAATGAAAAAAATCCTTCAATTCTTCTCTGTAAAGGCGGCGCCGGTGGCCTGGGAAATCTTTCCTTTAAAACTTCAACTAATCGCACCCCAAGAAATGCCGAGCCAGGTAAAGAAGGTCAGGAAAGGAATTTTAAGTTAATACTCAGGCTAATAGCAAACTATGGCTTAATTGGTCTTCCAAATGCCGGTAAAAGCAGTTTACTTAATAAGTTGACGGCTGCCAATGTTCGGACTGCCGACTACCCTTTTACAACCCTTGAGCCTAACCTTGGAGTATATATGGGCAAAATAATTGCCGATGTTCCCGGACTAATTGAAGGCGCTTCGATTGGGCGCGGACTAGGGATTAAATTTTTAAAACATATTGAAAAAGTTGATATGATCTTCCATTGTGTCTCAGTAGAGACGCAAGATCTTGCGTCTCAGTACAATACAATCATTAACGAATTAAGGTCTTATAATCCCCGACTTCCAGAAAAAAAATCAATTATTTTATTAACTAAAACAGATCTAATAAATAAAAATGACCTAGATAAAAAAATAAAGGAACTGAATAAATTTAATAAAAATATTTTGCCAATTTCAATCTATGATGAAAAGTCTCTTGATCAATTAAAAAAAATTATCTCTTCAGTCAAGGATATTTAAGTATGGTAACTATCCCTTGACATCAGGGTAGTATATTTGCACGGAAAGTTTAATCATATCTTCAAAGCGATTTGATTTTTTTCGTTTAATCTTCATAAGATACATTTAAGCCTACCTGTAATTTAGAGATGCCTTCAAGTTGTGTGATTATTTTTATTCTATTTTGCTCCAAAATTTCATATTTGTTTGCTAAGTATTCTTGTACGTTTATGTCATATTTGCCTGATTCACTAACAGGAATTTTTAGAATTTCAACGATTACCCAGGACGATAAAAATCTACATTCTAAAATGAAAAAAATCTTTGTATAATTTTCCTACCAGTATGAACAAAACTCCATTTACAAAAAAAGGTTATCAAGATTTAGTCACTGAGCAGAATGATTTAAAAACTAAAAGAATAGACGCAGTTGCCAACCTAAGGACGGCTCGGGAAATGGGTGATCTGAGCGAAAACGCCGCTTATAAAGTGGCCCGGACAAAACTTTCCTCAATTGATTATAGATTAAGATTTTTAAATAAAATTTTAGAGAACGCCTATATTATGGAGGTTGATTTTAAAGGAATGGTTGACGTTGGCTGCACAGTGATTGTTGAGTCAAAGTTTGGAAGCCAAACTTATCAAATTGTCAATAGTCACGAATCAGATATTATCAATGGAAAAATATCCTACTACTCACCAGTTGGAAGGGCTTTGATTGGCAAAAGAGTTGATGACGCAGTCGAGATTATCACCCCAAACGGAAAGATTATCTACAAAATAACTGACATCAAAATCGTGTGAGCCCAGACAGAATCGAACTGATGTTTTAAATAAATTAATATCTTGATGTATAGTTGATTAATCAACCATACAAAATGCTCAATCAATTAATCGGCAATACATAATTTAATTAAAAAAACTACTCCGAATAGTCTATAATGTAAGAATTAAAAACCAGCCTGCTTAGCTCAGCGGTAGAGCAGCTGTTTTGTAAACAGCAGGTCGTCAGTTCAAAT
>CAYIVY010000063.1:0-5857 GCA_964366945.1 uncultured Gammaproteobacteria bacterium | reverse complement strand
AGTTCAGACGTGTGCTCTTCCGATCTCAAATGATAATTATTCCATGTACATGATTTGGCATAATCATAAATTCATTCAATTCAACAAACGAAAAATGATTTTGAATTTCCAACCAATATTTTTTGGCAATTTCGCCGATTTTTGATAATTGCATTTTTAAATTGATGATTTCTCCAAAATAATGTTTGCGTTCTTTCGTACAAATGGTAATAAAATAATAACCATTATCAGAATAATCCCAGTTTTGTAAACGAGATGAAGGAATCCTATATTTATCTCTAAATTTATCGGGCATTAATAAATCGTAAAATATTGATAAACAATGTCCACCGCTTATAACCTACAAAGTGCAGAGATTAGATTATTGGAAAGGAAAATAAATGATGACAAACAAGTAGGTTATTTTTGAAATAAATTTCAACTATAATATAGTTATATTAAACTTATGACAAAAAAATTTTATATCACCACAACCGCTCCCTATGTTAATGCTGATCCACATATTGGTTTTGCTTTGGAAATTATACAGGCCGATGCAATCGCAAGATTCAAAAGACTTCAAGGCTATGATGTTGCTTTTGGGTTTGGTACTGATGAACATGGTCTAAAAATTTATCAAAAAGCTTTGGAGCAAAAAAAAGACCCTCTAAAATATTGTGACGAATACGCAAAAAAATTTGACGACTTGAAAAAGATGTTGAACCTAAGTGTGACTCATTTTATTCGCACCACCAACCCTACCCATGTTCAAGCCGCTCAGGAATTTTGGAACCGTTGTTTCAAAAACGGAGATATATACAAAAAAAATTACAAAACTAAGTATTGTGTTGGTTGTGAATTAGAAAAGACCGACTCCGAACTGGTTGAAAACAAATGCCCAGTTCACCCAAAACTAAATGTTGAAATAATTGAGGAAGAAAATTACTTTTTTCGTTTTTCAAAATATCAAAAAAAGCTTTTGCAATTGTATCGAGGACAGGCAGATTTTGTCCTTCCAAGTTTCCGATTAAAAGAAATTGAGGATTTTGTTGATAAAGGTTTAGACGACTTCAGTGTTTCCCGCCTTAAGAAAAAAATGCCTTGGGGTATTGATGTACCTGGAGATGATGATCACGTCATGTACGTTTGGTTTGATGCCCTGGTTTTTTATATTTCTACCTTGGGCTGGCCCAAAGACGAAAAAAACTTTAATGATTTTTGGCCAGTTGTTCAGGTTGCTGGTAAAGACAATTTGCGTCAGCAATCTGCTATCTGGCAAGCAATGTTGATGTCCGCTAAATTACCTAATTCCAAACAAATTTTTATTCATGGCTTTATAACTTCTGATGGTCAAAAAATGAGTAAAAGTTTAGGAAATGTTGTTAACCCTTTTGAATTAATAAATAAATATGGCATTGATGCTGTCCGTTATTATTTACTTCGGGAAATTCCACCAGCGGGCGATGGTGACTATTCCGAAAAAAGAATGAATGAAGTTTATAGTTCCGATTTAGCTAACGAACTTGGTAATCTGGTTATGAGAATAACCACTTTAGCGGAAAAGGACAGATTAGATATTCCCAGCTACGCACTACAAACTATGCACTACGAACTCTTATTCAATAACTTTGAATTTAATCTTATTTTAGAAAATATCTGGAAGCGAATCAAAACCTTAAACAAGCAAGTCGACGATTTTGCTCCTTGGAAAAAGACAAGTCAAGAACGCAAAGAATTTTTGATTAGATCATTAAACGAAATTAATCAAGTCGGCTATGATCTACAGCCATTTTTACCCGAAACAGCTGAAAAGATTTTAAAGGCAACAATGGGAAAAATAACAAAAATTATTCCTTTGTTTCCGCGTCTATGAAAGAAAAACTAAGTAAATATCTACGTATGACAAAAAAGAATAAAAAAATTATTCTATTGGTTTTTGGCATTTCATCGCTTGTTTTAATCTATATCTTTATTTTTTATAAACTCCCTTCACCTCAGAGCTTAAAAAATTTTAAAGCCACTCCGTTATCAACCCATATTCTGGACCGAAATGGAAAACTTCTTTATCAACTCTATCAAAAGCAAAAAAGAACGCCTATCCAACTAAAAGACCTTCCACCTTATGTAGCCCAAGCAACCGTCGCCACTGAAGATAAGAATTTTTATAAACATCAAGGTATTTCTGTCACAGGCGGTATGATTAGAGCCATTAAAGACACCTTGCTTAAACAACAACTTCAGGGAGGATCAACCATTACCCAACAACTGGTAAAATCAGCATTGTTAACGCCCGAGCGAACAATTCGAAGAAAAATTCGAGAGGTAATTTTGGCTCTTTGGACGGAAAAAATCTTTTCTAAAAATGAAATTCTTGAACTGTATCTCAATCAGATACCTTATGGCGGAGCAATCTATGGAATTGAGGAAGCTTCACAAAGATTCTTTAATAGACCAGCAAGAAAGTTAACTTTAGAAGAAGCGGCTCTACTAACTGGGTTGCCTCAGGCTCCGTCTCGTTATTCCCCATATAGTAACCCTGATCTAGCAATTATAAGACGTAATGAAGTATTGAAGGCAATGTACCAACAAAAATTTATTAATAAAGATATTTATAGTAAGTCTATTAAGACTAGACTTGTTGTAAAACCTTTTGAAGAAAAAATTAAAGCTCCACATTTTGTTTTTTACGTTAAAAGTTTGCTTGAACAAAAATATTCAACTAAACAAATCGAGGAAGGTGGTTTAAAAGTCACAACCACTTTAGATCTTGATATTCAGGAAGAGTCGGAAAAGATACTGAAAGAAGAGTTGGAAAAAGTCAAGGAACTTGATGTTTC
This sequence comes from uncultured Gammaproteobacteria bacterium, assembly GCA_964366945.1. GTDB lineage: Bacteria > Patescibacteriota > Microgenomatia > UBA1406 > GWC2-37-13 > GWC2-37-13. Next base: position 3,041 of record CAYIVY010000063.1, on the reverse strand, counting down.
AAATGGAGCAGTTTTGATCACCAGACCGCCAACAGGAGAGATAATAACCATGATTGGATCGGTTGATTATTTTGCTTCAGATAGCGGTACTGTTAATGTGACAATCCGTGATCGCCAACCAGGCAGTTCAATAAAACCAATTAATTATGCTGTAGGCATCGAAAGAAAATTAGTAACTGCGGCAACGGTTTTTATTGATTCACCAACCTGTTTTACTGGAGGCGGACAACCTAAAGGTTACTGTCCAGTCAACTACGATGGTAAATTCCATGGACCACAGGGTTTAAGATTTTCGCTTGGCAGTTCTTATAATATTCCCGCCGTTAAAATGCTAGCAATCAATGGAGTTAAGGAATTTGTTGCCTCATCTTCAGCCTTTGGAATTACAACTTTTAAAGATCCTAAAAACTATGGACTGTCTCTGACACTTGGCGGAGGAGAGGTCAAAATGATTGAAATGGCAGCAGCTTTTTCCAGTTTTGCTAATCGGGGAGTTGTCAAAGATCTTAATCCAATTCTAAAAATCGAAGATAAATTTGGGAAGACTTTGTTTAAATTTGAGAGCCCAAATTTTATTGCTGATATTAAAAAATCTCTTAACTATCCCCGCTTTCTTTCAATTTCAGGTAAAAAGCCAATTTCAGAGGAAACTGCCTTTATTATTTCTCATATTTTATTGGATAATAATGCCCGCTCGGCCGCTTTTGGAGAATCGTCATTTTTGATCGTCCCGGGCCACGCCGTTTCAGTCAAAACCGGAACGACCGATGATAAACGTGATAACTGGACAATCGGCTATACACCAAATTTTATGACCACAGTCTGGGTAGGAAACAATGATAATACGCCAATGAACCCTTATCTCTCATCTGGTATTACTGGTGCCGCTCCAATCTGGAATCGGGTAATGAAAACTATTTTGAAAAACCAACCGGACCTCTGGCCAATTCGGCCGGAAACAGTGATTGGTAAACAAGTCTGCTGGGATTCTGGTGATCTAATGGTTAAAAAAGAAGATGGAACGGAAAGCTGTAAAGCTCGTTTTGAGTATTTTATCAAAGGTACTGAACCCAAAGAGTCTCATATTTCTAAACAAACAGTGGCTATCACTAAAGATGATAAATTAGCGCCATCAGATTTTCCTGACACTGAGATGAAGGAGAAAACTATTATAAAAGATAACTTTGGATTTTACTGCGTAGACTGTAATCATGATAATGAACCATATCAAACAATTAAACTTTAACATTTTATTTTTGCTCTTGACAACTGGATAGCATACTGGTACACTAGTACCAATTATGAATAAAGTAGGGGAGTTGGTTGAAGCTTTTTTAAAAAATAAAACTAGTTCTGAGATGTTAGATTTTTTAAAAGGAATTTTAACTCCGCGAGAATTAGAAGAATTGACAACAAGATTGCAAATTGTCAAGCTTATAAAAAAAGGCCTCCCCCATCAGGAAATTGCTCGACGGCTTGAAGTCGGAGTCGCAACGGTGACACGGGGATCAAGAGAATTAAGGATGGGAAGATTTAATAAAATATGAAAAAAACTGTAATAAATAATTGGTGGATGAATAACCTCTGATGAAGCAGAAGATTTTTTGATGGATTTACCTCTGCTTCAAGCGGAGGTTTTTTTTATAAATTAAATTTTCTTATGCAAAAATTACCAAAAATAAAAATTGGAAAAAAGCCAAACTATATCAAATTTGGAGAAAATTTGGACTTTTACGCCTTATTCGAAAAGATTGAACAGGAATTTGAAACTTGTTTTATCTTCGAGTCCCTGGGTGACGAAGAAAAATTTTCCCGTTATTCCATTATTGAATTTGATCCAGAGCAAATAATTTCGGCCAAGGGTAATAATCTGGTTATTAATGGTAAAAACTACACGGTCAAAAATCCATACTATGCTTTAAGGGAAATTATGCCTGAGAAAACCATTGCTCGAAGCTATTCTGGCGGTTTAATCGGTTATTTGAGTTATGACGCAATTAATTATATGGAGCCATCTGTTAATGTCAAAGTTCACCCACTTTTTGATCAATTTATGTTTGGTGTCTATACCGATGGTTTGATCTTTGACAAATTAACTGATGAACTTTTCTATTTTTACTATAATGCTAACCGAATCGAAAAAATTAGAAAATTAATCAATAAGCAAGTAAAAAAAAGGTCTCTATCAATCGAATTTATTAAAGATGGCCTTACAAAGAATGAACATGAAAATATCGTCGGAAAAGTTAAAGAACAGATTATATCTGGAAATACTTTCCAGTGCGAAGTTGGATTCAAAAGCGAATATGAAATAAAAGGAAATGCTTTAAAGATTTATGAAAATCTGAGAAAAATTAATCCCTCTCCTTTTATGTACTACGTTAAATTCTTTGACAAAAAAATTATTGGGGCCAGCCCGGAACTTTTATTTTCTTTAAGAGATGACGAAATGACAACAAAACCTTTGGCCGGTACAATTAAAAGAGGAAGAAATGATGTTGAAGATCGTCAGCTTGCCCGTATATTACTAAACGATCCAAAAGAAAGAGCTGAACATAGCATGTTGGTTGATATGCAAAGGAATGATCTTGGAAGAGTAGCTCAGTTTGGAACCGTTCGAGTCAGGGACTTAATGAGTATAAAAAAATTCAGCCATGTCCAACATATTTCCAGTGAAATAACTGGTTTTATTCGTTCTTCAGAGGATATGTTCTCGGGTTTAGCAGCCAACTTTCCGATGGGTACGGTTTGTGGTACTCCTAAAATTGAAACAATAAAAATTATTGATAAAAATGAGGTTGAAGCCAGGGGTCCTTATGGAGGAGGCGTGGGGCAGTTTGGTTTTAACGGTGACTGTACTTTTGCTCTGGCCTTGCGAACGCTTTTCATTTCCGGAAGTTATGCTTATACCCAAACTAGCGGTGGAATTGTTTATGATTCTGTTGCCAAAAAAGAGTATGACGAAATTATTAGAAAGTTAGCGGCAATGAAAAAAGCCCTATCCATAATATGAAAATACTAATTGTTGATAATTACGATTC
>CAYIVY010000062.1:0-5886 GCA_964366945.1 uncultured Gammaproteobacteria bacterium | reverse complement strand
TTCTTCAACTCTATAGGGTTTGATATGGTTTTGTCAAGAAGAGTGAGCTCTTACCAGAATTGATGGGAGGAGAAGGTGGGCAGGCGTAATTTTGAATAAAGTAGAAATGAAGAAGTTACAGGATTTTTTATCTCATATTTGACAATATTAATCTATCTATAAAAAACAAAAAATCAAAAGTAAAGATATATTTCGATCCAATTGGAAATACAATGAATATCTGGTGGGGGAGTCCAAAAGATGCCTTTTCTAGTGAAGAAGTTGATTCCTTGGACCGCATGATGTAATTATCAAAGATAAACAGGGAAGGCCTATTAGTATCGAAATAATAGGTATTTTACCAAAAGAATTAAATGTTTCGGAAAAATTGAAATCTCTTATAAAAGAAAACAAAACTCCGTTTATTCTCTCGTAGGGGGATAATTTAGCGTTACAACTTTTAAACGGCCGCACAAGAGTTGTATAGCTATTTATTTTCAACCTTAATTTTAGGTTGATGTAACAATATAAAAACTAAAGCAATAAACAATAATCCAAACCCCACAAACTCCCTCCTTCGCCAAGGCTTCGGAGGGCAAGCCAAATACTGTTTACCCCTTCCGTAGCTTCATGCGAAGGAGGGTGGCTAGAAGATAAAGAAAGCCAACAAGCTGGAGAAATAGGATTGTATAATGAATCTAATGGTAGAAAAAATATTTAATTACTTCAAAAAAAGGCCCGGACTATTAATTTTATCGGTCATTCTACTTGCAATTACGGTGGTTAATATCAAACCCGACTTTTATTTAATGGGTTGGGATAACTATTCCTCCTATTTCAATCTCAAAACCAACATTTTCCGAACCTTTTTTGCCACCTGGCGGGAATATAGGGGATTGGGTGTGCCATCAGATGCAGAAACAACTGATATCTTTAGGCAAATTTTTTATTGGATTGCCCATTTTATACTTCCAGAACAGCTACTTGATCAAGCCTATCATTTAATGTCTTTATGGGTTGGTATTTTGAGTATGTATGTAATGGCCAGGTTATTATTTAAGGACTTTATATTTAAGGAAAAAATAGCAAACGAAAAAATTTCAGAAATATTTGCTCTGGTTGCTTCTTTATTTTATTTATTTAATCTTAATACTTTATCTATTTTTTATTCGCCTATAATTCCATTTACTAATCGCTTTTATTCAATGCCTTTAACGATTTATTTCTTCTTGAAGTTGCTTGATTCTAAAAATAAAGTCAAGGATTTTTTAATTTTAGCCATAATCATAATAATTACCTCTGGTAGCTACGTTACTCCAACGGTATTTATTACGACTTTCGCTGCTTTGATATTATTTTTGTTTTTTAAAGTAAATTTAAAAAAAACCTTAGTTTATTCACTAATTTTTTTGGTTTTAAATGCTTTTTGGTTATTGCCGTTTGCTAACTATACGTTAAAAAAATCTCCAATTATTCCCTTAGCCAGAACTTTTATTGAAATTAATGAATCCACACTCAATCATCCGAAAAGCAATTTTACTTTAGATAAACAATCGGCGTTATATCCAAGTTTTTTTGATATAAAATTTCCCTCCTTGAAAGGAGATGATCAACTAATTTATCCTTTACTTAGCGAATTTAAGAAACCAATTAATCAAAAAATATTTTTATTTTTTCCAATTCTATACTCATTGGGAGGACTTTTAATTCTTTTGTCATGGAAAAAAAATAAAAAAGTTTTATGGTTACCAATTTGGATTATTTTCTTTCTATTCTTATCCACAAAACAATATGGGCCACTTGGTTTTATCTATGATTTTATGGATAAACATATTCCTTTCTTTGGTATCGTGTTTAGAATAGGGGATACAAAATTTCATGCTTATATTAATCTCGGTGGGAGTATTTTGGCGGCATATTTCCTAATTCATTTTTATTACTTCATAAAAAGTAAAAAATCATTTTATTTTTTTATACCAATTCTTTCTTTTGTAGTGATTTATTATGTATTTCTTTTCAGAAGTTATTTCACCGGTAATTTAATAAATTTTGTTCTTTATGTAAAAATTCCAAAAGCTTACTATGAAATTGCAGGTAAAATCAATCAAGATCCGGCAAAATCTAGAGTTTTACATTTACCGTTTGACAGTTGGCACCATTATTGGCGCTCCTTTTCTTGGGGTTATTTAGGATCATCTTTTTACAATTATTTTCTAAATAAACCTTACGTAGATAAGACCTTTGAGCCAGGAAGTATGGAGAATGTTTATTTGCATAGTAAAATTAACTCACTAATAACATCTTTTTATAGAGCAACAAACGAACAAGAAAAATATTTATTAGCTAATAGATTTTTTAATTTGCTTTCTAAAACAGGTATAAAATACATTTTATTAGATAATTCAATATCCTCTTCGGTTTACCCAAAAAATATAAATTACACAGCAAAACAATCCTTTGTCAGTTCTGAAGCAATAATTAATTATCTATACAAAAAAGAAAAGATTAGCAAAACAGACTATATGGTCAGGCTTAAAGATTTTTACAATGATTATGCAAAGCTTTTTCCTATAAATGAGATTGGTTATGTTGAAGAACTCCCCGATGAGGTAAATTTACAATTATTTGAATTACCGTATGTTAGTCCTGAAGTCTCATTTGTTAGTAAATTGACTCCTGTAGATAATAAGCTAGATAATTTATTAGAAACTGATATTGATAAATTGTCTCAAGAAAATTTAATTCAAACTGATGCGACTATTGGGTCTATCTTTCCTTTAATACAGCAAAACCATAAAGTCTCGTTGAATAATGATGAAATAACCATAAATTATCAAAATAAATTCCCTGATAGAGAAAATGACTACAATGTTCAATCCGATCTTACAGAAAATGGCGCCTATATGGTAGATGTTTATGGAAATATTAACAAAAATAACCTCATTTTAGATCTTTATCAGAGATACTATCCTGACATTAATGGAAATAAGTTTCAAAAATATGTAGACACGATAACTTTACAAATGCCAAAAAATTTGAATAATAAATTGAATGATTATAGATTATCTATAAATAATATAGTTATTTCATTACCTCAAAAAACTTTGTCAGAAAAAATATACATAAACTCTTTTATGGTTCATGGTAAGGAAATAATAATCGATCTTTATTCAAAAAAATATCAGCTTGGAATAGAACCCGATACTTTTGAAAATAAAACATTTCTTTCTAAATGTGGTTTAAGAAAAGAAAATGGCACTTTCGTAATGGATTTGTGTAGCGAGCCGATATTTGTCGACTCTTCAAGACCACTACCTGAATCGAATGTTGATAAACAATTTTATATTGAAACTGATTTAGCTTTAAAAGGAACGGTTGATGGTCAGAAAATAGATGAATTCGGTGAGAAACCTATACAGGGATATGTTTGTTTTGATCAAATTGGCAATGGAAATTGTCTGAACCTTCACAGGAACTTATTGTTATCTAGTGACAAAGAGGTTAACAGTTTTTCTGAAGGAGCATTCGTTTCCAGTCAACTACCTTTTTTTATACAAATTGGCTCAATACCATTTAATGATTTTCAACAATCATTAAGTATAGATAAAGTTGATTTAAATCTATTTGAAAAAATCGAAGAAGAATCGGTCACATTTGTTCCTGTTAATGACATAAAGCCAATAAATATTAATGATCAGTTAGTTATTTCTTTTCCTAAAGCCTTATCTAATAACTCGTTTTATTTTGACAAACAAAAAGATCTTTATGATAAAACCATAGCTCCATGTGGAGATGGAAAGAATAAGCGAATAAATAGAATTAATGACGGAGCATTAACAAATTCTATGGAGCGTTGTTTAGCTGCTTTTGCCCAAATATTTAATTACTCGTATAAAAATCCTTATTTATTGACCTATGATTATTGGTTAGGATCAGGCCAACAACCACTATTCAGTTTGAAAAAAAAGAGCGATACTTATTTGGTTGAAAGAACTTCTATGTATCAAGGCTACCCAAATATTAAGGGTATGAAAGGAGATAAAATTAATTTAGAATCGGCCTCAAGATTTATTGAGCCGAAATATTACAGTGGCTCTGAACTCTCAAAAGTAGAAGTTAATTTTTTCCAAGATACTATCAATAAAGGACTTTTTGCCTTAGGTGGGATTAATATGATTGAGCTACCAACAGATTGGTATTCATTGAGATTAGAGCCAAATAATAATGACTTGACATATTATTTACCAGAGACTTCATATTCAGAGAAATCAATACTACCTTCTTTATGGTCGGTTAAATTTGAAGATATTCTAAGTTCCGATGTGGAAAATAAGTCGAGCATGCTGTATTTTAATGAAGGATATGATAAAGACTGGGGGCTTTATGATAATTTACTTTCCTTGATTTTAGGAAATCCTATTAGTAGATCAATGAGATGTGATGGTTATGCCAATTGTTTTGAGATTAAAAATATTACGAAAAGTAGCCAATATTATATTTTTTATTGGCCGGAAAAACTAAGCTTTTTAGGATGGTTTTTAACAATTTTAGGGACGATCTTTTTAATAAAATTACTAAGAAAAGATTCTTTTAAGACAGAGTAATAGTTTAATCTCTTTTTAAAGATTCTATATATTTTCCAGTTGAAATCGGCAGTTAGAGTCATTCCACAGATCAATTGAAATATCCAGAAAGCTTGAACATAAATAGGCGCTTGTTGAACATATTCATGAGCCCAGCGGTGCATTTTGTAAGTGCTTAAAGTCAACTTTCTAAAATATTTAACCGAAGCGGCGCCTCGATGATACCGTACTTCAACAAGCGGTTCTTGAATATTAGCTAATTTTCCTATTTTCCCCATTCGGTACCATAGGTGAGTATCATCTCCAGGCCAGAATTCCTGTTGGTATAGCCCAGCCTTTTTGATGGCATCTTTTCTATACATAACAGATGGATCGGCAAAAGGACTGATGAAAAGCCAGATCTTTTTGATCTGTTCATCAGTTTTTAAAAATTTGATTATTTGGGTTTTCCCGTCTTGTTCAAAAAGCTTAATCCAAGACCCAACAGCCACTACTTCAGGGTTTTTTCCGAAGAATTTAACCTGGGTTTCAATACGATTAGGCAACATAATATCGTCTTGATTTATTCGGCAGATATATTTACCCTTAGCTTTTTTTATGGCAAAGTTAAGTACACGGCCTAAACCGCGATTTTTATTAAAAGAATAAAAATGAGTATTTTTATACTTCCTTGAAAGTTGACGACACAAAGTTTTACTGGTGTCTTTTGATCCATCATCAACAAGAATAATTTCAAAATTTTTATAGGTATTTTTTATCACAGAAGCAACGGCTTCTTTCAAATATGAAGCTCCATTGAAGACTGGAATAATCACTGAAACGATAGGTTTATTCATGTTTTTCATATATATAATTTAATCCTATAATATTATAACATTTTTTCCTCCAAACACAAATTTAAAAAACTCTTTTCCTCTAACCACATTTATTGTCATTCCCGCGAAGGCGGGAATCCATGTTGTTATGGGAAAAGGCTTGAAAGTGGGGTAGAAGGATTTATAAATCGCGGGGGCGACGAGCTCAATAAATTGAGATCAAATAAATCCATGGTATCCACAGTCAAGACCTTTTTTCGGAGGATCCAATTTAGCTATCAGAGCTAAGTCTTCTAGGGATCCTCCAAGGGGTTCAGGTTAGTGAACTGCGACTGCCCAGAAACCGGACGGCGAATTACACCCTGTAAAGGCGTCCTTTGTGCGAAGGGGAACCCCATCGGCAAAGGGAATCTGGATCCAGACGCGACCGGGCCCTTCAGGCATGGAATCGAACACATCAGATGTGTCGGCGGGAAAATCCAGATCGGAAGAGCGTCGTGTAGGGAAAT
>CAYIVY010000061.1:0-5917 GCA_964366945.1 uncultured Gammaproteobacteria bacterium | reverse complement strand
AAAAAAGACGGCTAAGTTTGGACCTTATACAGGTCAAGCTTCGAAGTATCAACTCTAATTTATCACAAAAACGGGACTGCCGAGGCGAAGAGGTTTGGTTAATTCAAGTAAAAGGCGGACAATTTGTCTTATCAACAATCTATCCTGATAGCGAAACGATTAGGTTAGAGGGATTTTAAATTTTTATACCATGCCCTACCAGCTTCTGGATTTTTTTGTGTTTCTTCCATCATGACTGTAACCTTAATTATTTGAGTAGGATCTTTTTAAGATAGTCTTCTACCGTTTGTTGAAGATATGATTTGATTTCATCATCAGTGTATTTTTTCTCAATATACTCAATCGATACTGTTTTCACGTCGTCAAAATATCTCATTTGTTCCAAAAATTGCGTTGAAACAAATTCTCCCTTAAATTTTTTATTCGCCATATTGATAATTTTGTCTAAGTCAACGCATTTATTTTTTAATAAGTAAAACATATCAACATAGTCACGCCATACGGCACGCCTGCCTATTGTTTGCGCTTTATCTGTTGTAATATCATCAATTGAGGCAAGAGATAATGAGGCGGTAGGAATGGTTGGATTAAGAGGTTTGAAATAATACCAAAGAAAGGTAACCTTGACATTGTTTTTGGTTATAAAACTAATCTGGTCGGTCGAGTTTACATAGAATGTAACGTCTCCAAATATTTCTTTAACCTTAAGTCGTAACTTATTGTCTATTTCCCGATTGATGAAAACGTCAAAATCTTCCGAAATTCGATGATTTAACTGGAATGCCAATGCAGTTCCACCGGCCAGATATCCTTCGCTTTTAAAGGTTTTTAGCTTGTTGAAAATAGCAAGTCTTTCGTTATCCAGTATTTCGAGATATATTTTTGACATAATACTTTTCATCAGGATGCCACTGTTTTAATCCAAGGAGAGCATCCTTGACAAAATAAAATCGGGGACGGGCATAATCTTTAAACGATACCATAAAAACCTCGTTGATTTCTTTTCTTGGACAATTGCGCATAAGCCACAATATATCATCAAGACGACCGTATGATAAAATCTGATGAATAATATAATATTTATCCTTTTCTAAACTAAGGTTATCAATGTTTACTGACCATAAGACTGGTTGAAGTTGTTTTGGCAGTTTCATACTGAAATTGTACCATTCTCTCCTTCAAAATGAAAGTTAAAAAGATATTTTTTATCATTATTACTTTTTTAGCAACCGTATTTATTATTTATAATATAATTAATGGTTACTAAATAATTATGAAAAAAATACTGGGATTTTTACTATTACTGTTAATAATCTATTTATTCTATTGGCATTTTTTTGGTCCGGTAGGTAGTTCCAAAGCAATTAAAATTTTTACTATCCCCAAAAATCAAGAGGGCTTTGATCTTGTCAAAAAATTAGAAGAAGAGAAATTTATTAAAAAAAATAGTGTACTTAGATACTATCTCAATACTTTCATATTTTTTAACGACGTAAAATCGGGTGGATATTATTTGAGTGATAATCTGTGGGCCTTGGACGTGTTTAAAAAAATAAATGGAAAACCAGATCTTGTCTGGGTCAGTTTTTCAAGCTGCCTTCGCAAAGAGCAGGTCGGGGAAATTATGACTGAAGCTTTGGGTTGGACTAATGATCAACAGACAAAATGGAATACTATTGACACTAATACATTACCTGAATATTTTGAAGGTGTCTACTACCCAGACACTTATTTGATACCTGTTGTAGAAAGCGGCGAACAGGTAGCTAAAAGACTAATTAACAGGTTTAACGAAAAGTTTGCGCCATTGGCAGATAAATATATTGCCGCCAATATACGCTGGGTGACTGGACTCAAAATCGCCTCTTTAATTGCACGAGAAGCCGCGGGCACTCATGATATGAAGCTTATCTCAGGAATTATCTGGAATCGGTTAGACCGCGGTATGCCGCTCCAAATTGACGCTACCATGCAATACACTTTGGGAAAAAATAGTCAGGGTCAATGGTGGGGCTCGATTGATATTAAAGAAAAACAAAACGATTCACCATATAATTCATATCTTCATAAGGGTTTGCCGCCAACTCCAATCTGCAGTCCAAACATTGATTATATTGAAGCAGCATTAAACCCGGAAGAAACTGACTGTATATTTTATTTGCATGATAATTTTAAGAAGATTCATTGTGCAGTTACTTATGAAGAACATATCAACAATATTAAAAAATATTTAAATTGATACAATTTACACTATGTATTCGCTAGTGTTTGCTTTTTTATTTTCTGTCTTTGCGCCAAAGTTACTTGAAAAACATACATTTAAAATCTATGCAATTCGTTTTGTCTCAACGGCAGTTATGATTTATGCTGGCATCCAGCTGACGAGATGATTTATACAACTTCTTGATATACTTTCTTTATGCATATTGGAATAATTGGAGCGGGATTTACGGGATTAAGCGCCGCATACGAACTACAAAAGCTGGGTCACCGAGTGACTTTACTGGAAAAAGAATCACAACCGGGTGGACTGGCAGTTGGTTTTAAAAAGCCAAATTGGGAGTGGTCTTTAGAAAAGCACTATCATCATATTTTTACCGGTGACACGGCCATACAGAAAGTTGGGAAAGAGATCGGCGTGTCATTTACATTTAGTCAACCTAATGTGTCATGGTTTATTGATGATCAAATTTGCCAGATTGATTCACCTCTCAGACTATTACTATTTTCAAAACTATCAGTGATGGAGCGTCTGCGAATGTCCTCAGTCCTTGGGTATTTGAAACTTACATCAAATTGGCAATCACTCGAGAAGACAACCGCCTATGAGTGGTTACCGAAGATGATGGGTAGGAAAGCATTCAAAATGTTTTGGGAGCCACTACTCACGGCTAAATTTGGGGACTCTGCCAAAGACATTTCTCTAGCCTGGTTTTGGGCGCGCATTAAATCCCGAAGTGCTTTGCTTGGATATCCTGAAGGGGGATTTCAAAATTTTGTTGATAAAATGGCAGAAAAAATTGTTGATCAGAAAGGAACTATTCACTATGACACCAATGTTCAAACCATCAATCAAGACAAAGAAAAGATCTTTGTCAAAACCGATACTAAAAAGCTTGAATTTGAACGGTTAATCGTCACTCTCCCCAATATATTTTTTGCTAAAATGGCTCCGCAACTTCCTGATGATTATAAGAGGAAATTACTTGATTTTAAGGGAATGGGGGCGGTCAATATGGTTATTGAGCTTAAAAAACCGTTTTTCTCATCAGACGTCTATTGGCTGAGTGTTTGTGATAATAAATATCCGTTTGTGGCTGTTGTTGAACATACAAATTACATTGATCCTTCCCATTATAATAATCATCATTTGGTTTATGTTGGGAATTACCTTAATTCAACGCATCGTTATTTTTCTATTTCAGATGATGCAATATTTAAGGAATACGAGCCGTACTTAGCAAAACTAAGTCCGAATTTTAAGAAAAATCTCATCAGTAAGACAGTATTTAGAGCCCAGTTTGCCCAACCTATCGTGACCGTTAATTTTTCTGAAAAAATTCTTCCTTTTGAAACCCCACTTAGAAATGTCTATCTAACAAATATGCAACAGGTATATCCTTGGGATCGTCAGACTAACTATGCGGTGGCAATGGGGAAAGAAGTGGCGGAATTAATTTATTTTCTGGCTTGAGGGGGAAGTCTAGTCTCATCAGTTCTACGTGAGATAACTTCGTCTCTAATTTGATCTAACGTAAGAGCACCTTTTTCAATAAGGCCAAATTTAATACTTATGCAATTATCAATATCAAACATATCGTTTAAAACTGCTTCACCAACTTCATCGACTTTAAAACCAGCCCAATTGAGCATATCTATTCTATTAATTCCTTTAGTCTCTTTGGGAAACAGAGAATGTAAGGCAACATCCAATTTTGCTAATTTATCCTCAGTCGTTTTATCATAAATTTGAACGGGCATATTTTCTTGATCTAATTGAATTCCTTTTTCCTCAAATGCCTTCTCTAATCCTTTTAAAATACCACTCCTATCTGCAGAAGAACTAATAATAAGAATTTCATCAACAAGTTGGTTACCATCAACTTTGGATTTAACTAACGATGCAATTAATTGTCCACCACTCATGTTACTTTGTGTATCATAATCAGCAATTACAGCCGTATAGTATGGAGGCGATCCATGAGGAGTTTTTTCTTTTGCTGCAGCAAAAGCTAACTCGTTTGAAGAGAATGAATCAACAGCAAGACCAAGTAAAGTGAAATGTTTTTTTGCAAATTTATAAACTGATTGGTTATCATCGGTATGGAGTACAACGGGTATTTTAGTTGGCATAACAATCTATATTATAGACTATTGGAATAAAAAGTCAAATTTTTTTTCTAACTGTCATAAATGGATGATTAAAAACGGAATCGCTCCATAAAGGGTCAAATTTTTCTTTTGTAAGTTTTTCAATACCATGACGTCCTATATTAGTTAAACCAATATTACGTTGACTTACAAGTCTTACAGGCGAGCAGTGATACATTTTGTTTTGAGGTACACCACTTGGAAACCATCCAACGATTATAACGTAAGGATTATCATATAAAGGGGCCAACAGTAGATCAAAATCTTCATTTTGAATAAAATCAGTTAAAAAACCCTTTGATTCAACATGATCCATCATATCTACCCAACTTCGGCCAACATGGGATGGATTTACCTAAATCTCGAACAATCTGAGTCTCAGGATAGTTAAAACCTAGCGCGCGGTAAGCAGTGTGAAGAGCAGCACTTGCACAAGTATAATTAGTTTTAGGTAAATACGGACGTACATTCGGATTTAAATAATGATATTTATCAATTTGCAATTCTAACATATTGTTAATTATATAATAAAGACTGTTGCAAAGGCCTTAATCTTGTGACCCATCGGATACGAAATTGGAACTATATCTACGCAGATTTGTTTAGGTTATACAGTGGATTGAGTTTAGCTTCAAATAATGATTTGTTTCTTCCTTTAGGAAATGGAACAAGTTGATATAGTTTATAGATATTTTGACCTCTTGAATTGCATTAAGGTAAGGTATATTATCTTTTTAATTAAGGTATAAATAATTATGAAAACAAAAAATACTGAAAAAAGAGTTAGTGTCTTTATAGATAATAGTAATGTTTATAAACGATTATTAGAGTTAAATCGGATTGATAAAAACTGGGTTAAATCATACAACCCAAGGCACCTAGCTGAAGTGATTGTTGGTAATAGAAAATTATGTTCAGTTTTCTTTTATTGCTCGCCACCACCATCTTTTATGCTTCAGGGAGATATAAAAAAGCAACAAAATTATTGGAAACAAATTAGCTATTACGAGGCTATAAAAAAATTACCAAACGTTGAAATAAAATATGGTAGGTTAACAGGAAATAGAGACCAGTTGCAAGAAAAAAATTTAGACACACAATTAACGAGTGATATGATTAAATTGGCCGCCGAAAACCAATATGACACTGCTGTATTAGTTTCAAATGATGGGGATTACGAAAGCGCTGTACAAACGGTTAATTCGTTTAAGAAAGAAGTAGAGTTTGTTTATTTTAAAAGAAATGTTTCGATGGCTCTCAAAAGTATTTGTAGAGTATCTAGAAGAGTTAGGCAATCATTTTTTGTTAAGTTATCTTTCCCCGATATTAACCATTCATAAAAAACAAGAGGCCTTTCGGCCTCCGTTGCTTATCATTGCCGAAGCCATGATAAGGATTTAATAATTCTAATATAGACTATAGCCAGTAACTTGTCAATACTTAGGCAGTCTTACCTAATCAATAATGGGGCTGAAATGCTTAGGCATTTATGTAACCGTTCAGGGTTAGTCAATGAAATTTAAAGTTTAAGAAGAATCGTAGTAAC
>CAYIVY010000060.1:0-5950 GCA_964366945.1 uncultured Gammaproteobacteria bacterium | reverse complement strand
GGATTAAACGAAGAGATTTTCATTATGCTGACACAAGAAACAAAGCCGTGCTTCTGGCAAAGGGAAAGTATGTGCTTTTTATCTCGGGCGATGCAATCCCAATGTCTAAAAACTTATTTCACCTCTTCTTCGAGGATCTTAATAGGAGTAATGAGACAGTGGCTGTGTTTGGTAAACATATTCCAAATAGTGTAGCCGGCATTCAAGACATAGAAACCATCTGTAAATTCGAGCAATTGGACTCATATACAGGACCTACAGGAATTTTTATTCAAAATCGCACGTCGATGTCAAGTTCGCTTAAAAGAAACGACACCCTTTTCTACTTCCTTTCAAACGTTTTTTCTTGCTACAAAAGATCTTTTTTACTACAACACCCATTTTCTAGGGTCGTTGTCAAAGACAAGGAACTGAAGGGGAAAGAAGATATCTCCCTTGGAAAAAAAATCATCGAAATGGGGCTGACCAAAATCTACGACAAAAGGTGTGAAGTTAAACACTCCAACAACCTTGATATACTTCAATATTACAATAGGCAAAAAGAGGAATTCGGCCTGATGGTTACAGCCTTTAATGTGAGTCCTACTCATAATATTTTATGTAAAATAAAGAAAATCTCCAGCATTGATATACAGTTTGTTAAAAAAATATCTTTTTTTTTGAGTTTGTTCTTATACTATGTTATTAAAATTGTTATTGTTTTAGAATATTTTCTCAATAACAAAAAGATTATGATTCCAGATTCTAATCCCAAATAATGGAAATACTGGTCTTTGTAAAAAGTATGGACGGGGGAACGGGAACATATGTGTTAAACCTGCTACAGCTGTATCGGGTAGATAAAACAATCAGTGTGCGAATCCTTTGTTTGGAAAAGCCCCGCTATAGAAAAATTGATTCGCATATTCCAGTATTATTTCATCACAACAGAGGTTTTTACCGAGAACGTTTTAATTTGTCAATCCACAACCTTTTAACCTATCTTGATGATTTCCACTGGTTCAAAAAACATATCGATGCAGACAAGTCAAGCATTGTACTCGGAGTCGATCTGTACTGTAATATAATCGCTTGTATAACCCGCGCGTCTGATAAAAGTATGAGATTAGTTTTGACAGAGCACATTGACGTATTTTCTAATTTAAAGATAAGAGCTTCACGTTTGTTGAGGTTCTGCTTAAGGTTTTGCATAAGATATTTATATCCTCGAGCTGATAAAGTTGTGCTTGTTTCAAAGGGGCTTAGAACTCATTTTCTTCAGACTGTGAATATTTCGGAAAAGCAGACAGCCGTTGTTTATAACGGAGTCGAATTACACAATAGCATAAAACGAAAAGCAACAAAAAAACACAAGATTATTGTTACTATTGCCCGGATTGTTAATCAAAAGGACCATAAAACACTTCTGTCAGCATTTCAAATTGTTAGAAAATCCATGCCGGATGCCAAGTTGTGGATTTTGAGTGATGGATATATGAAGCAGAGACTTATGCAATCTTCTGAAACAATTCGAAATGTCACTTTTTACGGCTGGGTTGAAAATATCTATGAATACCTTAGTAAAGCTGATATTTTTGTTTTGAGCTCAAAGCGGGAAGGATTTGGACTTGCCCTGGTTGAAGCTATGTCACAGGGTCTTCCTGTGGTTGCGACCGATACGCATTTTGGACCTGCTGAAGTGCTTAATAGAGGAAAGTGCGGTAGTTTGGTCCCGGAAGCCGACCCGAATTCAATGGCAAAATCGATTATCAGAATCATGAACAATGCAGAGATTTACGAAAAATATTCCAGTGCTTCCTTGAAGCGGGCAGAATACTTTTCTCTCCAAAAAATGCTTAATAGTTATTACCGATTATTCAAAGCGATTGATAAAGGCTAATTAATGATAAATAAAATTTATTACTGCCAAACTTCTCATCGTGTCTTCTTAGAATATATTTAACCATTGTTTTGTCCTTTTTAAACTTCATCAAGATATTCCCTAATTTCGACCATCCACCATATTTAAAAAGCATTCCTGTTTTTCCGTTTTCTATCTGCTCAGGGAAAACGCCAATATTCGGCGCTATTACAGGTGTACCCACACTAAATGATTCAATTAATACGTTTGGTAATACATCATACCAGAGGGAGGGCATAATGGTGGCTTTTGCGTACTTCATATAAGCCAATACCTCATCTTTTTTCATAAATCCTTTGAATTCAATGTTATTGTATTTACGATACTTGTTTGCAAGCAGTCGGGAGGGGTCATGTCCAATAACTATGAGGTTTAACGACGGATTTTTGGAGAATAACTTAAGGAGCTGGTCAATTCCCTTTTCCGGAATCAACTGTCCGGCATAGAGAAAATATCCCCTCTTAATAGTTCCCATATCTCTCATAATTCCCGGAACAGCAAAGCTGGGAATAACGATAGTTTTCTTTTGTGACACGACCTCCCTATTTAGATAATAGTTTTTAGTAAAATCTGATGGAAAAATAATCTTATCAATCAGGTCGTATGATTAAAGAATAAATCGGTGAAAAAAAATTGCAAGTGTAAAAAAAAGAGATGAAAGCCTAGAGCCATGATAACATCCATACATAATAGATGGATAAGGAAGGCTTTTATTAACACAAAGCTCGCAGATTTTGTTATTTCGAAAGAGAGACCCTTTGGGGCACATGAGCCGATAATTTGATATTCTTTGAACGATGGGAACACCCCTTCTTTTACACGCCCAATAGGCTGAAGGACTGATGAGTGGGTAAATGTTTTGGAATTGCACAACCCCAGGCTGATGTTTTTCAATTAGCCTTGTTATATCATCATATACCCCCCCGTTCCAAAGCATGCCAAGCGCCGTTTTAACTTTATCCCACATAGTTTTGACGTCTTTACTATTTTTTGTATAGGTTATAACGCTATTTCCCTTATCCTTAAGAAGTTTTATTAACACCTCAAAATGTGTATCTTCTCCGCTCCATTGTTGGTAATAGTTATGAACGAGTAGAATACGCATAAACAAATATTTAATCCTATAAATTTAGTGTTAAACTATTATTCATGAAAAAAGTATTTATTGCTTTGATTTTAGCTCAAATTGTAATAATAACCTATCTTTTAATTCAAATCTACCAAAAACACCAACAGATTCTAGGAGCGTGGGTATTAAATCCAATACAAAAGGAGACAGTTGATCTTGCTCCCTCTGAAAACCTGAAATACTTTTATGAACCATTAGGCTCCAAACAGAAGATTAATGAATGGATACCATATAGTCAGGGCGTTACATATAACATAAACTCAGACTCATTAAATGAACGGTATGAATATACTTTAGAAAAGCCAACAGATACCTATAGAATAATTACTTTAGGTGATTCGTTTACTTTTGGCCTTTATGTAAACACAAAAGACAACTGGCCAGAGAAGCTTGAGGATTTATTAAATGAAAAGAAAAGTTGTTCAAATATCAAAAAATTTGAAGTTATAAATCTTGGCGTTCATGGTTATGATCAAATCTACTCAGTGGAAAGATTTAAAAAAAGAGGAATAAAATACAATCCTGATTTGGTCCTATGGATGTTGACTGACCTAACGCGAGTTCAGGAAAAAATGCAACCAATAGTAAACAAGCTATGGAAAGAAACTCACAAAAATGGAGATTTTGATATGAATAACAAAAACGGTGATTATTATTATATATGGAACTCTGCTGTTTCTAAGGTTTATGAGGAAATAGGAGAAGAAAATATTTATAATTACCAAAAATGGGCCTTAAATCAAATAAATAATTATTGGAAAAATAAACTAGTCGTTTTATCACCACACAATAGTCTAAATAACGATCAATTATTGATTGTCAAGGATTTTATAAGTAACCGACAAAACACTTTTTTTTATAATAAACTGACCGACCTAACAAAAATCAATGGCATTTTCCCAGACTTCCACCCGAATCAAAAAGGGCACCGTGTTTTCGCTGAAGAAATATTTAGATATCTTTTTAGAGAAAATATTATACCCTGCAAAAAATAAAAGAATGATTCGAGCAACTCCATCGATGATGATACATTATGCATGGGAAGTTTCATATGAAGTTAAACATTATTAACCATTCTCTCAGCATAAGTAGTGCCCAAAGATGGTTGGAGTAATTGACTTGTCCCGCTTGATGGGACTTGATAAGTCTTTCTATGCTTGTTTTTTTAAACAATCCCAGAGATAAGAAGTCTTTGTCTAATAATTTTTCCTGCACAACATCATTTAATTGATCCCGAAACCAATGTTCAAAAGGCGCGCCAAACCCTTTTTTAGATCTTTGAATATTCTCTTGAGGTAAGTATTTTTGAGCCATTTTTTTAAGAAGATACTTCTTTTCCCATCCTTTCATTTTCAATGTACTTGGCATCTGGGCAGTCAATTCCATAAACTCATGGTCCAGAAACGGCGATCTGACCTCAAGGGAGTGCGCCATACCCGCAATATCGGTCTTAACCAGAAGGTCATCCGGCAGATACGAGTTAATATCCGTATATAAAAGTTTATCCAACCAATCAAGATCTTTTGTCTCGCTGAACTTTGACTCCAGAAAAGAACGCCATCGTGAGTTGTCAATTTTTTTCCTAAATACATCGGAATACAGTAATCTTTTCTCTTCCTGATCAAAATAATCAATGAGCTTTAAATAGAAAAGCATATAATGAGCGTCGTATGATGAAAAAAATTTGTAAGATTTTCGTAATATTCCCCTCTTTGTCAATTGATACAAAATACCACTTATCTTTTTCCAGAACGTCTTGAAGGGCAGGTATTTGAGCTGTTGGTACAGTTTAAACACACTGTAGCGTGGGTAACCCGCAAAATTCTCATCCCCTCCGTCACCATTTAAGGCAACTGTTACGTATTTTTTTGTCATGTCACATAGGTACCATGTTGGGAGCGCGGAAGGATCGGCGTATGGTTCCTCGTAGTGATAGACTAGCTTGGGCAAAACATCAATCATATTTGGTTTTACCATGAGCTCATGATGATCGGTCTTATATTTTTGAGCCACCAATCGAGCGTAGGGTAATTCGTTGTAGTCGTTTTCTTCAAACCCTATTGAAAATGTTTTAACCGGTTTGCTCATTGCTTGGGCCATGAACGCAACTACCAAGGAAGAATCAATGCCCCCGGACAGATGGGCACCAAGAGGAACATCGCTCATCAGCCTCATGCACACGGATTCTTTAAGTTTGGTATGAATTTGCTCCTCCCACTCTTCTTCTTTCAAACTTAATTTGTCACTCATATTTAACTGCCAGTATCTTTTCTTTTCAATCTTTTCTGACATGTGAATTAATAGATAATGAGCGGGTTCAAGTTTAAAAATATTTTTAAAGCCAGTTTTGGGCGATGGAACATATTGATAGGTTAAATACTCGTCAACCGCGTCATAGTCTATCGACCGAGGGATATTTTTATCTTTTAAGATTGCTTTAAGCTCTGATGAGAATATAAAACAGTCATCATCGCAATAATATTTGACTGGTTTTTTGCCCAGCCTGTCACGGGCTACAAACAACTCTTTTTTCTTGGCATTCCATATGGCAAACGAAAACATACCCATTAATTCTTGAAGGCAACCGGGACCTTTTTCTTCAAACAAATGGAGGACAACCTCGGAATCAGTTCTTGATCGGAAACGATGCTTTTTTTCCAGTTTTTTTCGCAGTTCCAAATGATTATAAATTTCTCCATTAAACACAATCCAGAGCGATTTATCCTCATTACACATCGGCATGTGCCCGGCAGGTGAAAGATCAATGACAGAAAGCCTTCTTGAGCCTAAAAAGATGTTCCCATCTTCATATACTCCGGAATCATCTGGACCGCGATGAGAGAGGGTGTTTAAACACTCGATTAACAACCGCGTTTCATTTTTTTTCTTATTAAAGTACAATTTTCCAAAGATTCCGCACA
>CAYIVY010000059.1:0-6182 GCA_964366945.1 uncultured Gammaproteobacteria bacterium | reverse complement strand
TGTTGAGGTTCGAAAGGATTAATTATTGCGTTTGGATATTTTTGTTTAATAATTATTACGGCAATACCAATATGTGCACCACAGTCCAGGATTAAGGGTACTTCTTTATTTGAAACAAACGAATATTCTTTAAAAACAAATATTTCAAAATAGAGATAGATAAATTCGTACCAATTCATGAAGCAAAAAGTCAACGGACCAAGTTTAATTTTATATTTTTTGATGAGAGCGGTCATGAGTAATTTTAGCAATTTTAAATGATTATTTTTAGCCTTCCGTAAGTTTATAACCAATATACATTCCAATTAAACTACCAATCGTGCTGGTGATGATTCCCCAATAAGAAAGACAGCCCCACTAACACTCGTTTTTTGCTGACATAAAGTAATTTTAATACAATCTTCTATATAATAGGACTATGAAAATTATTAATCGTAAATTCCATCGAGAATACCGCGAAATAGAGAGATATGAAGCGGGAATTGTTTTGACGGGAGCTGAAGTCAAATCGATTCGGGCTGGAGGCCTAAGGATTGACGATGCTTTTGTCCGGATAATCGGTTCGGAAGTCCATCTCATTAATGCCGATATTCCCATCTATAAGTTTGCCCGAAATGATACTTATGAGTCAAAGAGAACCAGAAAATTACTTTTACACAAGAGGGAGCTTTTGAAACTAAAGGTAAAGATGGCTTCGGGCGGTTTGACTTTGGCCCCGGTTTCCTGCTATAATAAGGGGCCTTTGATCAAGTTAGAAATCGCTTTGGTCAAAGGAAGAAAGGATATTGAAAAGAGAAAATTAGAAAAGACAAGAGATATCAAAATTAGAGAAGAAAGAGAAATAAAAGAATATGTCAAAAGCTAGCTTAAGGGGTTTATCCCGAGGAGCGTAGCGACGAGGGGATGTAAGGCATCGACGGGAAATTTGCACTTTTAAAAATGGCTTAGACGGACCTGTCCGTTAAACGGAAAAATTTAACTGATAATGAAAATTATTCAGCGGATGAAAGATATTTCTTAGCTTATGGCAATCAATTTGCCGTTGCAAAGTTATATAACTAAATCCCTCCCTTAAGATTTCGTCCGGTTCAATCTTTAGGGGGTAAACCAATCGGAATAAGGCGAGATGACTTTTCTAGTTAGTCATTGAGTCCACAACTTATAACTAGCTTTCCGATGAGCTTTGATTATATAAGCTATCGGAATAGAGTAAAAATAATCTATTCTAAGCTAAACCTTTTTGAGAGTGTTTTCTCGGACCCCGGTTCAATTCCGGGCATCTCCACCGCGTCAAACGCGGCTTCGCCAATTTCAAAGCGAAGACGTGTTTGTAAGTCACGTCAAACGTGACTTAAGCGAGGGACGTTTGACATTCCCTTATAAACATATTTCCATATTATTATGGAAACGTCAGCCTATTCCAGTCGCGTTAGACGCAACGATTCCAGACATTACGTTTACATACTATTTAGCCTTAAGGATCATGGTTTGTACATTGGCTATTCAACTGATCTTAAAAAAAGATTATTACAGCACTCAAAAAATCAGGTCACTTCAACAAAATTACGGACACCTTTTAAATTAATTCATTACGAATATTTTGTTGACAAAAAAGACGCTAAGGCAAGAGAGATTTTTCTAAAAAGTGGCTATGGTAGAAAACAATTAGACCAAGTTCTTAAAAGAACTTTCGAAAAATATCTAAAAACTTCCTCAGGCTTTGCCTTTCGCAATAAAAGGTTAATTTAAAATTAAAACATTAGGAATACTAAGTTTGTTATGTGAAAAGATAAAAATAGCCTTATGTTGGCAAAATCAAGATTTACCCAAATACAAATATTGATTATTTAAAAGGTATTTTAGGGACACCTCAATTAGTTAAAGCGTCTCAATCCAATAAAAATTCTGACAAAAAAGAATACATTCCAAATGGGACTGTTCAAAAATTCCTCAATCTTTTAGAAAAACACCTATAAACACCTTCGTTATGACTGCACCCTTCGTTGATTATAAAGATATAAAAGATTTTACATTAGGAGTAAACTACGACGAAGTAAGAGTTTTTAAAACAAATTAGGGCATTATATAATCTTTAATTCTTGTCATAAATTCATTTTCAAGTTTTCTTTCATCTGCACAGAACTTTTTAATATTGATGTAAACAAACAGTAAGTTGTCATTATTTATACAGAAAATTACTCTTGCCCCCTTACTCTTACCTTGGTTACTATCAATAGCATAACGCAATTTTCTTATTGTCCAACCATAAGTTAAAAACGGCTGTCTGCCGTATTTATCTGAAATACCATCTAAATTGATTAAACTATTTTCAATATAGTTTTTTATGGCATTAATATAAGGAATACAAGAAATTTTACTCGCGTCATCAAGATTATTAAATTCTCCATCATTAAAATATGGGCTTAATTCTTTCTTTTTTGTATGTTTTTGGAGAAATTTAATATCTTTCCAAAAATCAGGAGTTGCGTTTAATTGAAGCTGCATAATCTGGATAGTCGTCTACTAAATTATAAGAAGTAAAAAATTCCACAATTTGACCTTCTCCAGTAGATAGATAGGGTGCTTGGGCATGGCATATATCAACAAGTTCTTTATAAGAAGCTTTACCATACTTGTCAATAACAAAATCAAGGGTTTTTTTCTCCTCTTTGGACAAATCTATTACTAAATCTTCCTTAATTTTATAATGATAAGTAGGGCTTTCAACTATTAAACCTTCTTTCTTCAACATGTCAATGTCTTCCGTCAGGGTTCTAGATAATGGACCCTGTTTCTGCTTTGTATAAATCATTCCATCATCAGAGATAGGATGATTATAGAAAGCATAGTGGATAAAATCTACAAAATATTGCAGTTTAGCGAGTTTAGTTTTATCTTCAACAACCCCGCCTTTTTGAATAAGTAGATATAATAGTTTTTGGGATTTTGTAATCATATTTAGGTTAGTATATCAAACTAATCCCGCACTATCAAAGTTTGTCTTTTATTTATAAAATCGTATCTAATAAGAGTATACCAAATTTTGAAGTGTCAAGTCCAACGCGTATTTAATCATTTATGTATTGAGTATTCAAGGTATTAAACCATTTCCAAATATACTCTTCAATTTGGTTTAAATTATTCTTTAGCCTCTCCACAGTTTATAATTAATAGGGCGAGGTGGGAAGAAATATAAAACAAACTATATATTTGGATTGTTAGATCAACTTAAAAGTTGGATAATTTTATTAAAGAAGAGTTAGTATTTTTCCTGACCAGTCTGGTAGTATATTCACCTTTAAAAAGTTTGCTAACACTAGAAACTAAAAGCATATAATTTGGCGAAAAAGATATAAGAAAAAAATGAAACAAGACCAGAATCGCAAGTAAGATAATAATTGTTTTAAGATTAACTTTCTTTTTCATTCATCTTGATTATGGCAGTTATTATCTAGAAATTCTACAAGAGCTTTATTTTTTTATTTAATAAGAATTAATAATTTAATGTTATAATGTGTTAACAGTCTAAATACATAAAATTAAATGGAACTTGATTTAAGTAAACCACCTACTGCAGTAGTAAAAAAATAACTATTATTTTTAATATGCCGCGCCTTTAAAGCCCGGGCAGTTAGTTTGGGCCCAGCGCAAATATTCAGGAGAACAACGTGAGTCAAACTTATCAGGGCCAGGCATACAATCAACATATTCTACTCCCGGGCATTTTTTACACTGTCCAGATGACGAATTTTTTGTAAAATTGCAGGCATAGCCTTCGGGACAGGGTTTGTAGCCCGCTATCTCTCCGCACCAATACCCGACTCCATTCATGGAGCTAGTAGGCCGAGGGGTAACGGCACTCCTCGTCGGCTTTATAGTTGGCGTTAACTCCGGTTTCGGGTAACTGGAAACGATATACATCGCCGTTGCCAAAACCGCAACAATAATTAAAGTGGTTAAATTTTTTTTCATGAGGTTTTCTTTTTATCAATTTTTTCTAATCTCAGACCTTTGATGACAAAGTAAACAACAAGAGCCAAGATTAGAAAGTCGATACAGCTACTGATAAAATGACCCCAAAGAATTTTGTTATGACCAAGTCTGAAATACATCGTCTCCAAGCTTTTTGTTTTTGATAATATCACTCCCAAAATCGGATTAACAATATCGGTCACCAGTGAAGCAACAAGCTTAGTGATGGCTCCTCCTAAAATAAAGGCCACGGCAAAACCAACCACTCCCCTCTCTCTGATAAATTCAATAAAACCCTTCATATTATTAATTATAATTGATTAATGAAATTTATCAAAAAAAATTTGTTAATTATCAGTCTTTTTTTAGTGGGATTTTTAATTAGATTTGCACTGATGTTTATCGATTCCAGTTTTGATATCAACAATCATATCTCTTGGGCCCAAGATGCATATTCTCGGGGATTTTCCGGTTTTTATGAAACTCAATCAAAGGAAGTATATGCTTGGTTATATCCAAACTATCCACCGTTATCAATTTTTATTTTTTACTTAGTTTTTATTATTAAGCAACCTGTTTTTAACATTCTTTGGTGGCTGAATTTAAAGATTCCCCTTTTTCCATCAAAGATATTTGGATTTTTGGGTACCCGAGAATACACGGTTGGTTTTTACAAAATTCCAGCCATTATTTTTGATTTAATTTTGGCTTACATACTTTATTTATTTGCCAAGAGATTATTTCCAAAAAATAATAATAGACATTTACTTGCAGTTTCTTTAATTTTGTTTAATCCAATATTTTTTTATGTCAGCAGTCTGTGGGGTCAGATTGAGGCTATTGTTCTCTCATTTTTCCTTATTGCCATATATCTATTAGTTTTTTCAAAAAAACCTATCCTGAGTTCTGTTTTTTTTGTTTTATCTTTTCTTGTAAAACCGGTCATAATAATTTTTTTACCAATCTATCTAGTATATTTTTTAAAAAACTACTCATGGAAAAAAATAATTATTTCTTCAATTATTGGCAACATAATATTTTGGTTATCTTTTTTACCGTTTTATAAAAGCGGAAATATTTTGATCTATCCATATATCACTTACTTTAATAAAATTATTTTAAGTCAAAGTATGGATAGAGTTAGTAATTCTGCTTTTAACTTTTGGTCAATTAATCCCAGATTAATGCAAGTAAAAGATACTATTAATATTTTTGGATCTCTTTCGTATAAAATACTTGGTTTTATTATAGTAATTATTTTGTATTTAATCATTATTTCCAGATATCTAAGGAATGCTAAAAATATAGTGGCTTTTTTATATTCGATATTTTTGACAGGATTTGGTTATATTATGTTTTCGACCAAAATGCACGAAAGATATTTTCTCTATCTTCTCCCATTTGTATTTTTAGTCAGTTTGAAAGAAGAAAAATATTTTAAATGGTCGATATTTTTATCAACATTATTTTTTTTAAATATTTTTTATTCGTGGACCATCCTCAATTTTAGTTGGATGGATAATTTCAAAAATAATACGACCATTTTATTACTTTCTTTGATTAATTTTTTATCTTTCGTTTACCTTTTATTCAAAATTAATGGTCGCTTCTTCGTAAAGTCGAGATCTTTTGCTAAGTAAAATTTTATCCTGCTCTTGATTTTGGACTTTCAGGGATTTTTTATTGTCAAAAAGACTCAAAGGAAGATTAATATTTAAGACTCGACCCTTAACCAGGTGGCGAGTAATTCCAGTAGGCAAAAGGACTCCAGATTTGGCCGATTCAATCACTTGCTGTGGAGTAAAGGTGGGGAAAATAACAATAATATTATCATTTGTATTTTGTTTAAAAAAAACTTTAATATTGTCATGGTTTAGAGTATAAGGAAGTGCTCCGCGTGAGAGGTTATTCTTATAAAAAGAAACGAGATAGTTCATACGTTTAATTTTTTTAGAAAAACTGCCAGCAGTAGAAATAAAATAGACCTCTTTTTTATTGGTAACAATGGTACAAAGACGTCCAAAATCACTCTCCTTAATATAACGATGCCCTACTTTACTCATATTTCCCCTAGTGACCGTAAGTGAACTGTCTTCTTCAATGAAAGTTAAGAATTTTTTTATATCACCATTAAAGATGTGGAGCCATGAAGACAGCTCAATTTCTTCTTGATTATTATAGTCAACTATTTGAGCAGAAATAGTTTTTAT
>CAYIVY010000058.1:0-6410 GCA_964366945.1 uncultured Gammaproteobacteria bacterium | reverse complement strand
ATCTTTCCCTACACGACGCTCTTCCGATCTCCATATTTTTATTTGTTTTAATCTTTAGTAAAAATGTTTTTGCTGATTCTAAAATTCTCATCAACGAATTTCTTATCGATCCTCAACCTCAATCTGTTGAAATATTTAATTCTGGAACAGAGAGTGCTAATATTTCCGATTGGGTAATTGATGACTCCGGTGGTACGACTTTTTATACTATTCCAAAAGATAGTGTTGTTTTTCCTAATCAATGTTTGGTTTTTTCCGCTGATTTTAATTTAAATAAGACATCTGCCGATACAGTAAAATTTATTAATAGCTCACAACAATTGATTGATTCTTTTTCTTATAAATCAAGTTCTGGTTCCGGAGTATCTTATTATCGTTTTCCTGATAATGATAGCAATTGGACAACTGGATCGGCTAATTTAGGATTTTATAATCAAACTAATATTTCTTGTTTAATAACACCGTCACCGACCCCAACCTCACTGCCAACACCGACTGCTACACCGTCAACTAATTCAACAGATTCACCCACACCCACTTCAGTCGCACAATCTTATGAGAATATTTATATATCCGAAGCCATGGTTAACCCATCATCCGGCGAAAAAGAATGGATAGAAATTTATAATAATAATGATTTTCCTGTCTCATTAAATAATTGGTATGTTGATGATTTAGAAAATGCTGGCTCACCTCCAAAAATATTTTCTATCAATATTGATAGAAAAAGTTTTGGAGTTTTTACCCTAACTTCATCCATCTTTAATAATGATGGAGATAATGTTAGATTATTAGATTTTAATAAAAATCTTAAAGACGATTTCGAATATGGAAAAACCGAACAAGGAAAAACTTTAGGAAGAGCTTCACTGGAGTCCGATGATTTCTGTTTTCAGGAACCCAGTAAAAATTCTGCCAATAATCCTTGCATTAATCCAACACCATCCCCAACTATAATCGGTATTACAAAAACAATTGTGCAAACTTCAACCTCTACTATCAAATTAACCCCTTCAAACAAACCTGTATTAATTAATCAACCAAAAAGTTCTGGGCAAGTTTTGGGTACATCAAATGAACTGGTAATAAATTCTGACGGTAACAAATCTTTAATTAATCTTTTGTCTATTATTGCTTTTTCTTATTCCCTCTTAGTTATTGTTTCCGTTTTAATTAAAAGTAAAGCTCTAAACAAATATGCCATGGCAAGTTAAATTTTTCCAAAATCAACGAGGAGATTACCCTGTCAAGGATTTTATTACAAAACAGGGTGAAAAAACTTACGCTAAAATATTAGCTTTAATAAAACTTCTCAATAATAATGGACCTTTTATAAGGCCTCCTTATGTTAAAAAAATAATTAATAATATTTGGGAGCTCCGAATTACTGGGAAAACTCAAGTTAGGGTTTTTTATATTTACCTTAATAACGTTTTTTATTTACTTCATGTTTTTATTAAAAAAACTCAAAAAACACCAAGTAGTGAAATAAAAATTGCGCTTGACAGAGCTAGGAGAATTATATAACATATATGCTATATGAGACACCATCTAAGTTTTGATAAATTTTTAAGAGATTCTTTAAAAAATCCAAAGATAAAAGCTGAATACGATAAGATTCAGCCAGAGTTTGCTCTTATTAACGCTTTGATTAAAAGCCGAGCAAAAAATAACATGACACAAAGACAGTTGGCAAATAAGATGGGGACAAAGCAATCCGTCATCTCCCGTCTAGAAATTGGCCGAGCCAACCCAACCTTTTCTTTCTTAAAAAGATTAGCTAAGGCTTTAAACAGTAACTTAGAGATTAGCTTTAATCCTTTTTAATAAAAATTTTTACGGAGCTTCTTTTTTACAAAAAAACATTGTCTGCCAAATAAACTGCCCTACCAATCTATGTCTAAAATACCCTATAAAAGAATTTAAAAACTTTTTTAAACCATTTTTGAAACCCCATTTTTCTGTCCTTAGTGGACCATGTATGGAAAAGGGCATCCAATAAACAGTCTTGTTTTGCTTCGTCATATAAGCATTTATTGCAACTTCAAGTTGGTAATTTGAAAATGAACCTTGAAAAACATTTATTAAATCTGAAGTTTTTAAAATTCTTTGACCGCTTGTTACAATATCTTGTCTTGCCCAAGCATTTGAGGTTATATCATCAACTCTTCGAAGAATAATCATGTCAATTGCAGGATTAAATAGTATTTTATTTAAGGCATTGTTTAATTCGTATGATTTAATATTTGTGAGGTCACCATCAAGAAGTAAACAATAATTACTTTGTACAAATTCTAATCCTTTTTTGATAGCATCAGCTTTTCCCTGATTAATATTTAATTTTAATAAGATTATTTTATTTGAAAACTTCTTTTTTAATTTTTGATAAGTAATTGCCTCAGTAGAACCATCATCAACAATAATTATTTTAAAAAGATTTGTTATTTTTAATATTGAATCAATTACATGGATAATCCTATTTCCTTCATTATAAAAAGGAATAATACAGTCGCATTTACTTTTCATTTAGAAAAATTATATCAGTTTGATGTATACTAATTTTATGGAAAAGATAAAAACTTTTATTCACCTTGCCTACCGGCAGGCAGGTCGTCTCTTCATTCCTCATGAAGAGAATAATTTCCGCGCCAAAAGCCTTCATACTGATTTTTTAACTGTCTATTTGGTGATTGCTTTTTTAATGATGATGGTTTTTAAGCAGACAAATATACATAATGTTTTAGGATTTGCGACTGACATTAGTACAGATAAACTTTTTCAATTAACTAATGAGCTTCGGCAAAAAAATAACCTTCCGTCACTTTCTTTGAACTCTAGTCTTTCCTTAGCGGCACAAAAAAAGGCTGAAAACATGTTCCAAGAAAATTATTGGTCTCATTATTCTCCTACTGGAAAAACTCCCTGGGACTTCATTCTAGGCGCTAACTATAAATACGAATACGCTGGTGAGAATTTGGCAAAAAACTTTTTATTCAGTAACGGTGTTATTGATGCTTGGATGAATTCACAGACTCATCGTGATAATCTCTTAAAAAAAGAATATACCGAGGTTGGATATGCTATTGTTAATGGCATCCTCAATGGGGAACAAACCACTTTGGTTGTCCAAATGTTTGGTACCCCACTGGCCGGTTCAATTGCCCTACCGGAAGTTAAAGCTGAAGAAATTTCGGCGCCTCAACAAGTTTTAGCCAAAAAAACTTCTCAGTTTAAAATTAATTTTTTCAATTTTTCTTTTAATCTGAATGTTGTCTTTATGATTTTTCTTTTACTGGCTTTGGCTCTTGATTTTTATTTTGCTTCAAAGTTTAATGTCATTAGAATCGCTGGAAAAAATACTGCTCATTTTTTGTTTATAATTTTTGTCCTGATGGGGCTTTTTATATCAACCATCGGTGCCATTATTTAATGTATGAATAAACCCGCATATCATCATCTTAAAAAAGAGTTTAAAAATCACCTTTTTGACTATCTACTTCTGATTACTGCTGGGATATTTTTTTTAATTTTGTTCAATGTTTTTCGAGGACAAAAAATGTCTGAATTTATTATTCTTACTGCTTTCGCTTTTTTTTATATTGTCTGGGGAATCTATCATCATACTTTTAATAAAACGCTCCATCTAAAAACTGTGGTAGAATATATCTTAATTGCCTTTATAATAATTTTTTTACTCAAAATTATTTTTTTACCCTAAAAACTTTTATGAAAGGATTAATTCTTGCCGGCGGACTGGCAACTCGACTTCGACCTTTGACCTGGGTCACCAATAAGCATCTTTTGCCAGTCTACAACAAACCAATGATCTACTACCCTTTGGAGTCGCTTGTTAAGGCAGGTATAAAGGAGATATTAATCTCAAGTTCTCCTGATCATTCTGGTCAGTTTACTAGTCTGCTTAAAGGTGGCGATCAATTTGGTGTTAAACTCTATTACTCGGTACAAGAGAATCCAAAAGGTGGCATTGCTCACGCAATTAGTTTAGCAGAAGAATTTGCCAAGGGTGATAAAATTGCCGTGATTTTGGGTGATAACATTTTTAGTTATAATTTACTATCAACAGTAGAAAAATTTAAGAAAAAAGATAAAGGCGCGATCGTCTTTGGAATAAAAATGCCTGAAATGGAATCAAAACATTATGGTGTCATTGAGATTGATTCTGACGGAAAGGTTATTTCTATAGTTGAAAAACCGGAAAAACCAAAATCAAATATCGTACAGACAGGAGTCTATCTTTATGATAAAAGGGTCTTCGATTTTATTCGCCAGCAAAAACCGTCCTTACGGGGAGAATTGGAAGTGACCGATCTAAATAATTTTTATCTTAAAGAGGGCACTTTGGAATGCGACCTTCTTGATTGGTGGATTGATGCAGGGACATCTCACGATGAACTACTCCGAGCTAATAATCTTGTGGCTGAAAAAGTCCGCTTAGGTCAGATTTAATATGGATACAACTCAGTTTTTACTATCAACCGCAGTGACGATCACAACGGTGCTTCTGATCATTGTCAGCGTTCAATTAATCTCTTTGCTTAAACAACTAAAAAAGGATCATAAAAAGAACGCCGATCCCATCATTAAACATTCTGAACATTCGCAATCTGGTAGTAAAAAAGATAAAGTGGTAAAAAAAAGAACTAGTCTCATGTCAATATTGGGAAAAATGAAATTCCATATTTCCCACGATCACTTATCAAAAAAAAAGTTTTTTAAAAATTAAAATCACCACGAGTTCAACCATTAAGCGCAATGGTTTAAGGTAGAATATAGACATGCACAACTGGACTATAGATGAAAAAAGACTTAAAGAAAATGATCCTGGAAAATATGAGCTTTGGAAGCTTGTCCAATCAATAAATTACGGTTTGGATAATCATAAATTGAGCAAAAAACAACTTATAAATGCATGGCCTTTTATCAAAAAAAAATTAGATCCATATAAAAAAAGGGCTTTGGAATATCTAATATGGAGAAAACAATCCTCACTCCCAAACAACTTGAGTTTTTGGAACTTATCAAAATAGAATCTGAAATAACAAAAAGATTTTATCTGACAGGTGGCACAGCCCTCTCAGAGTTTTATTTAAAACACAGACTTTCAGAAGACATCGACCTATTTACTGAAGAAAATGAGGTTGATCAGAAACTTATTGAAGCTTACCTAAAAAAAATTTCTATTATTTTATCGGTCAAAAAAGTTGATAGAAATGTTTTTATGGGATTGGTAAGCTATTTTTTGATTTATAGAGATGGTAGCAAACTTAAAGTTGATTTCAACTACTATCCTTTTCCGAAAATTGAGAAGGGACTAACATTTGGCAAACTTCAAATTGACAGCATCAGGGATATTGCAGCTAATAAAGTTCATACAATCTTCATGAATCCAAGAGATAGAGACTATATCGACCTCTATTTTATAATGAAAAGTGGTAATTTTAAATTAAACCAATTAATAGTCGACGCAAAGGCAAAGTTTGATTGGGATATTGACAGATTAACACTCGTTAGTCAACTTTTAAGGGTAAACGAAATCAAAATTTTAGAAATTCCTAAAATACTTAAGCCTTTCGATAAAAAAGTAATGGTCAATTTTTTTATAGAGGAAGCAAGTAAACTTAGCAGTAGTATTTTAAAAGATTAGGTATTATAATCAAATTAATGGAACCTACAGAAAGTCCAGTTGAATCTTTTGATTCCCAACCTAAATCACATTGGTTGATAGTTACTCTCTCAGTTGTAGGTGTTATTTTATTAGCTGGAATATTATTTCTTTATCTTCAAAACCAAAAACTACAGAAGAAAGTCATAGATCAACAGATAACATCGACTATTCAAACACCATCATCAACTCCAGAAACTGAATCTTTGACCTCTACTCCACCTGATGAGATGGTGGGATGGAAGACGTATACAAATTCAAGTTTAGGTTTTGAGTTTAAGTATCCAAATACCTATTCTGTTCTTAAGGAAACAAGCGGAGGTATCGAATTAGGTTTTACTCCTCCTGCTAATAGTACCCCCATAACTTATCTGATAATATCGACTCAAAAGGGAACAGATCTTGCAACTATCCTTATTTGCCCAGAACTGAGGCAATTTCCTTGTATTACGAAAGAGGGATGGAATCAAATTCAACCCATCTCTGAAATCAATATATCAGGTCACAAAGCTGTAAGTGCCTACTTATCTTATGGTGTTGATGCCGATTATCGTATTGTTCAGTTCGAAGATATCCCTACAATTGAATTAAAAATGAATGTTTCAGGAGGTGGATTAGACCGTGACTTTACTAAAATTCTCTCAACGTTTAAGTTTTTGTAAATACTACGAACATAAAACAACTACTTTTGGTAGAATATAGACATGCGCAACTGGTCTGTTGATGA
>CAYIVY010000057.1:0-6565 GCA_964366945.1 uncultured Gammaproteobacteria bacterium | reverse complement strand
TTATGATCAAAAAAATAGACATAAATAAGGTGAAGGAATTCTTCTATAAAGAGGCTAAAAAATTGGAAAATAAAATTTTTAAATGAAGCTGATCTATTATTGCAGTCTTTGCTTTTAATTAAATTTCTGTAATAATCAATTTATGGAACCTACTCAAGAATCTACTCAAACTCCAGTTGAATCTTTTGATTCCCAACCTAAGTCACATTGGTCAGTAATTATTTTCTCGACTGTAGGTGTTATTCTATTAGCTGCAATAGTTTTTCTTTATCTTCAAAATCAAAAACTACAGAATAAAGTAATAGATCAACAGGCAACATCAACTATTCAAAACCAATCCTCAACAACTGCAGAGACTGCGTCCACAACCGCAACCGCAACCCCAACCCAACCCGATGAAACGGCGGGGTGGAAGACGTATATAAATGAAAAATATGGATTTCAAATAAAATATCCTAATAATCCTTTCGTGCGACTTATTTGTCCCAATGAACATCTTTTATTAATACAGAGAGACTTGCAAACTAAAGATGTTGTTGATATGAGTACCTGTGCGCGAGATGGAAGATATGACTTTGAAATCGTCATAAAAGATCAAAGTACACAAGAACCAACAAGTGATGAATATTTTACAGTAACAAAATCACCAACTACAATTAGTGGTATTTCTGCGCAAAAGTATAAATCAGTAGCAAATAAAACTGAAGGATTTCCTGGAGCGGGAAGCCAACATAATGAAGTAATGTTTCAGAAAAATAATTATTATTATCACATATTTGCCTCTTTGTACACTGAACCATATTTTAACCAAATTCTCTCGACGTTTAAGTTCCTATAAATATTCAGCGGAAAATAAATTTTAAATAGCTTTTTCAGGCAAAAACTCTCTACCGGTTATTATCATATCTTCTTTATAATTTCTGACAATTTTTTTATGGCAAAATTAATTTGCTTTTCCGAAACATTAGAAAAGTTTAATCTCATCGTATTTTTGCCTTGACCGGGTTTGGCAAAAAAATATGTTCCGGGAACAAAAGCGACATTTTCTTTTATTGCTTTCCAGTAAAGTTTGACCGCATCTAAATTTTTTGGCCCGGTTACCCAAATAAATAGTCCTCCTTCAGGGTGTGTCCACTGAAATGATTTTGGAAAATACTTTTTTAAAGCTTTAAACATGGCTTCTTGCCGAGCTTTGTATATTTTTAAAATATTGGGAAGATGTTTTTTGAGATGTTTTGTTTTGAGATATTCGGCGGCCAGATACTGACCATAACTATTGGTATGAAGATCAACTGACTGTTTAGCAGCAACCATCAACTTAGCAATATCTGTGGGGGCGCAGTAAAATCCGATTCGGAGACCCTGTGCCAAAACCTTGGAAAATGTGCAAAGATAAATAGTATTTTTCGGTATCATTGTTTGAATCGGTTTGACTGCTGTTCCTCGATAACGAAGACTATTATATGGATCGTCTTCAATTAAAAGAGCATCGTATTTTTTAATTATTTTAGCGATTTCAATTCTTCTTGGCCAGGAAATGGTTCTTCCAGTCGGATTTTGAAAGGTTGGGACAAGATAGACAAACTTAATTTTTTTTGTTTTTAAGATACTATCTAACGATTCAGGTATGACACCATCATCATCAGTTTGAATTTCTGCATAAGTTGGGCCGTATGGGGAAAAGGCATCAACTGCGCCAATATAAGTTGGCGACTCAACTGCGACCATATCTCTCTGATCAATAAATATTTTTCCAATTGTGTCAAGGGCTCCTTGAGAGCCTGAGGTGATGCCAATATTTTCAGCGGATACTTTCATATGTCTATCTTTAAGCCAAATAGCAATCTCCTCCCGAAGAACTTTAACTCCGTTGGTTGGGCCATATTGAAGAGAGTCTCCTTGATATTTTTTAAGAACCAAGTCATTAAGCTCCTTGATTATTTTTAATGGAAAACTTTCTGGAGCCGGAAAGCCACCTCCCAAAGAAATTATTTTTGGGTTGGCAGTCACCCTTAGTAGTTCACTAAGAGCGCTATATTCCATCACTTTTGTCCGTTTTGATTTTAGTTTATTTAAGTTCATATTTATATACTATCCTCCAAATCTTAGCATTCGCCTTATCTACTATTCATAGCGCGGCTCATGCTGCGATTATTGGAGGATTAAGTCTCGCTAATCTTCTCTGCCAGCTGGCGGATCAGAAAGTGAGACTAAAAAAAATCCCCGCCTAGGCGGGGTTCCTTTGACTTTTAAAATCATCAGCAACATCCGCCCGGCTTCGGGTCGAGAATAATGCTGACAATAATTGACTGATTATTTTTCATAAGATAAGAACACATAATAGCAAAACTATTTTTATTTTGCAAATGAAATTATATTTTTAAATATTTACCTCTAAATATTATCTTGTGGACGGCCGTCTACAAGATAATGATTATGCTATAATAATTTTATTATGAAAACTGACAGCAGTGAAGTAAAAGTCGTCAACACAAAGGAAAAATTAGACTTAATCCAGAAATATTGGGATCCCAAAATTGCCGGTGAAATGAACGATGACAAAGTTCAACTGGTTAAAATCAAAGGTCAATTTGTTTGGCATCATCATGAAAAAGAAGACGAATTATTTTATGTATTAAAAGGGCATTTAATTGTTCACTTTAGAGATTACGATGTTCATGTTAAAGAGGGCGAGTTTGTGATCGTACCAAAAATGCTTGAACACATGACCGAAGCTCACGAAGAAACTCACCTTTTATATATTGAACCAAAACAAGCGGTAAATACAGGTAATATTACTGACTCCAAATATACTGCTAAAAATCAAGAGAAAATCTAAATTATTGTTGGAGATTCCAGTTTTTGAATATCTAAAGGATTAACAATAAAAGAAACATCCACTTTCCTGGCATTCATATAAATTTCTTTTTCGTTTAAAAAATCTTTGTCCATTGCCATTTTTATATTAAAAATTTTTCCTAAAGGTGGTACTTCTCCAAAATTACATCCAGTTACATTTTTTAATTCATCTTTATTAGCCATTCTTAATTCTTTTGCATTGAATGATATTTTTAAACTTTCCAAATCTAATCTTTTTTGCGCTGGAATAACAACGATTGAATAGTATTTTCCTTCTTGGCTTTTAATTCTTACTAATAAGCATTTTGCTTGCTGCTCATAACGGCAACCCAACAGCTTTATGATATTCTTCCGCAGTAGCACCTATTGGATGTTTAATTTCCCTAAAAACTATATTATTGGTAGTAAAATATTTTTTGATTTTTGTATAAACGTCTTCCATATTATTTCCAAAGAGAAAACTTTCTTGTTAATTCATTTATTTGGTTTATCTCACCAAATAAGCAAATTCCGTAATATTCAAGGTCAAGTTCTGGTGTTTCCTTGGTTCTTTGCAGTTGCTCAATATAAGTGCCAACAGTCATAGTTGAGGTAAAATCAACAAAGTGAATATTTTTTTCAATTAAAAAATTTCTTAAAGTCCTAATTTTATTAGAATTATCAGCAGCCAAAATAATAAAAGGATTATCTGAAATACTTTTGTGATTGCCGCCGTCGAGATCAAAATAACTATCAAATCGCATTTCAGGAATATTAGTATAGCTGGCGGATAGTCCGGATGCCATATGCCCTAAAGCATTCATAAGGATGGGAACGGGAATTTTTTTATTTAGTACAGCGACGAACTTATGAGTAGGAGGTATAAAAGCTTGATCCATAATATTTATTATATAAAACTTATAATAGCATTTCCCAGTTCGGATGTTGACATAGGATTTTTGTCAACAATATCTTTGGTGCCGAAGCCTTTCTCTAGAGTTTTTTCTACAGCATTATAGACAGCTTTACTTTCTTTTTTCAGACCAAAACTGTAGTCAAGCATCATAGCAACTGACAAAATTGCTCCGATTGGATTGACGGAATTGAGGCCGGCAGCTTTTGGGTAGGAGCCATGAATTGGCTCATATAAGGTGACTTTGTTACCGATTGATGCTGAGGGTAACATTCCAATCGATCCAGTAATCACTGATGCCTCATCGGTCAAAATATCTCCAAACATGTTTTCAGTTAAGATTACATCAAATTGTTTTGGATTTTTGATGATCTGCATAGCTGCGTTGTCAACAAAAATAAAATTAAGTTTTACTGTTGGATAACCAAGGGCCAATTCTTGGATAGTTTCTCGCCAAAGACGGGAGGTCTCCAAGACGTTAGCTTTATCAACCATGATCAAGTTACAACGTCGTGTCAATGCTAAATCAAAAGCTACTTTACCCACCCGAATAATTTCTGATCTTGAATAATTACAGATATCAAAGGCACTTTTTTTGTTGGCAGATCTACCTTTTTTTCCAAAATAAATTCCACCGGTTAATTCGCGAACAACAACAAAATCAACACCTTTGATTATTTCCGGTTTAATAGGGGAGTGATTAATAATTGATAAATAGGTTGTTATGTGTCTAATGTTGGCATAAAGCCCCAAAGACTTTCTCATCTTTAGTAATCCCTGCTCGGGCCTGACATCGGCTTTTGGATTGTTATCATATTTCGGATCACCAATGGCACCAAATAGAATGGCGTCAGACTTTAGACATAGTTGATGAGTTACGTCAGGATACGGATTACCGGTTTTGTCAATCGCGATTGCACCAATCAACCCCTCGCTAAAAATGAATTGGTGATTAAATTTTTTGGCAATAATTTTTAAGACCTTTAAAGCTTCGTTTGTGACCTCGGGTCCGACTCCATCTCCTGGTAAAACCGCAATATTTTTATTCATAGGTTATTTTAGTCTGGATTCCCGCCTGCGCGGGAATGACAGATTCAAATTCAGTAATTTTACCTTTAAGATTAATTAAATAGTCAATATCATCAAGTCCTTGGATAAAACAATTTTTTTTATAAAGATTAATATCAAATTCTTCTTCAAGATGGGCATCCGTGATTATTATTTTTTGATTTTCAATATCTATGGTTATCTGCGTTTTTGGTTTATCTTGCACAATTGATAGAATTTTCTTCAAAAAACTTTCAGAAACTTGTACCGGTAATAGCCTGTTGTTTAAAGAATTATTTTTAAAAATATCAGCAAAAAAACTTGATATAATCACTCTAAATCCATAGTCAACTAAAGCCCAAGCGGCATGTTCTCGGGAAGAGCCACAGCCAAAATTATAACCAGCGATCAAAATTTTTCCTTGATACTTTTTATTATTTAAAATAAAGTTTCTTTTTTTTCGCCAGGCGAAAAATAATTTATCAGCAAACCCTTCTCTGGTAACGCTTTTAAGAAATTGAGCCGGGACAATTTGATCAGTGTCAATATTTTCTATTGGCAATGGTACTGCGGTTGACATGATTTTTTTGACTATCATAGTAGTTCCCTTGGGTCACTAATAACTCCGTAAATTGCTGAGGCGGCGGCCGTTATTGGGCTGGCTAAAAAAGTTCTCGCTCCTGGGCCTTGCCTTCCTTCAAAATTACGATTACTAGTCGAGACACAATATTTACCAGGTGGGATTTTATCTTCATTCATCCCAAGACAGCTCGAGCAACCAGGTTGCCGCCAGGCAAATCCGGCTTTAATAAATATTTTATCCAGTCCTTCCTCCTCGGCTTGAGCGCGAACTTGATTTGATCCCGGAACAACAAAAGCGTTAATTCTGTTTGATTTTTTTTTGCCTTTAATAATTTTGGCAACAGACCTTAGATCTTCAATTCTGGAATTGGTGCAGCTCCCGATGAAAACAAAGTCAATTTGTTGGTTTAAGATTGACCGTCCTTCTTTAAGATCCATATATATCAAAGCTTTTTTTAAGGAATTTTTTTCCTGTTCGGTTTTTAGTTGATTTATTTTTGGTATTTTTCCATTAATTTTAATTCCCATCCCTGGATTGGTCCCATAGGTGATCATTGGTTCGATATCAGATCCGTTAAAATATATTTCTTTGTCATATTTAGCTCCGGGGTCAGATGGTAAAGTCTTCCAATATAAAACAGCTTGATTCCACTTTTTGCCTTTTGGAGAAAAATTTCTTCCTTTTAAATAATTAAAAGTTGTTTCATCAGGGGCAATCATCCCACCTCGAGCTCCTGACTCAATGCTCATATTACAGATGGTCATCCGATTTTCCATAGAGAGCTGCTTGATGACCGATCCAGTATATTCAACAAAATAACCAGTGGCTCCGGAAATGGAAATCTTAGAAATAATATAAAGAATGATATCTTTAGCAGTGACACCCTTTTTTAGTCTTCCATCAATCTGAATTTTCATTGTTTTTGGTCTATATTGAAGAATTGATTGGGAGGCCAAGACCTGTCCGACCTCGGTGGTTCCAATACCAAAGGCAATACTTCCAAAGGCTCCATGGGTCGAGGTATGACTGTCACCGCAGACAATTGTCATACCAGGTTGAGTGATCCCGAGCTCCGGACCAATAATATGGACAATACCGTTAAAAGGGTGATTCAAGTCAAAAAGTTGGATGCCAAAATCTTGACAATTTTTACTAAGCATCTCTACTTGATGGCGAGATAGAAG
>CAYIVY010000056.1:0-6886 GCA_964366945.1 uncultured Gammaproteobacteria bacterium | reverse complement strand
CGACGCTCTTCCGATCTATTATAAAAATTGCCAGTCTTGCAACCATGATTTATTGTAGCAAAAAATTAAGCCCTAATCTTTTTTGCATATTTTTTAAAATGTGAGTATCGTGGATCCCCGTCTTCACGGGGATGACAGGTTATATGCTAGAATTAGTAACTATGTTAGAACAACGAATAAACAAATTACAAAAAATACTAAAAGAAAAAAATCTAGATGGTTTTTTAATTTCAAATTTTTATAATATTCTTTACTTAACTGGATTTAAGACGCTGACTGATAACGAAAGGGAAGCGTGGGTATTTATAACGGAAAAAAGTGTTTATTTATTTACAGACAGTAGATATATTATTCATAGCAAATCTTTAATTTTAAAATTTATTACATCTGAAAAGGGATTGACTAAACACTTATTAGAAATTATTAAAAAGGAAAAAATTCAACGACTGGGATTTGAGGGTGACGACCTAAAAGTTGACGAACTGCAAAAATTAAAAGAACAATTAATAAATGTTGAGTTGGTTTCTTTGGAAAAATTTGTTATTAAAATTAGGGAAATTAAGGATGAAGAAGAAATAAATAATATTAAAACTGCTTGTCAGATTGCCGATCAATGCTTGGAAGAGATTGTGAAAATAATTAAAACTAGTGTCACTGAAAAAGAAATTGCTTTCAAAATAGAGTTTTGGTTAAAGAAAAAAAATCATAACTTATCCTTTTATCCAATTGTAGCGGTTGATAAAAATTCTGCCATTCCTCATTATGATACCCAAAACGGAACTAACGAAAAAGTCAAAAATAATTCAGTAATACTAATTGATTTTGGCACAAAATTTCAAGACTATCACTCTGACATGACTCGAATGATTTTTTTTGGACGACCGACCGAAGAAATTATCAATACTTACACAGCTCTGTTAAACGCTCAAGAAAAAACTGTTGAAAGATTAAAGGAAGATAATAACCCTGTTTCTATCGACCAATTCTGCCGTAAAATCTTAACTACAAACTACTCACTACAACCTACGACCTATCCTCACTCCACCGGCCATGGCGTTGGCCTGCAAATTCACGAGTCTCCAAAGATTTCTTTTACCTCAAAAGATGCTTTGCTTCCAAATCAGGTAATTACAATCGAACCCGGCACATATATCAAAAACAAATGGGGGATGAGAATTGAGGATACGATCTTAATAAAAGAAAACAGTCAGATTGAAATCTTAACCAAATTTAGCAAGCAACTATTGATCATTGGATAATTTTATCTCCTCTTTCATCTCCATTGTCTTTTCTGCTTCTTTCTTTTTTGGTTTATAAACGTCGACTGTTTCTTCCGACTTGACTTTGAGTCTTTCCGTCAATTCCTTTTCCCGATCCAATAGATCTTTGACCGTCTTAGCTGCTTCCATCTTTGCTTTAAGATAGGCAACCAATTGCTCACCTGTCAAGTTGTTAACTAAGAAAATCGGAAGAATATAACCAACCTCATCCAATCCTTGTTCTTTAAGTTTTTCATCTGTCGAAAAAATTTTATTTAAAGCATTGGTAATTATGACAATATCACGATTAACCCAAACGTCTCTGGTTTTTATGTTCTCAGTCACCGGCACCTCACCCTTTTCATAATGATGGGTCCACATCTTTTTTACCTGCTCATACTCATCAATCGAAACTGTTTGGGGAATATTGTCAACTACTGCCGGCGCTTGGGCGGCTACTATCTGCAGGACCTGATCGGAATTAACATTTTGTTCTTTTGCCACCGCATCAATAATTTTAATATCAGTTTTTACTTGAAACGCAAATTCCCTAATCACCGCTACTACCTTATTTTTTTCTGTACTTGTGGCCGTTGATATTTTTTGAATTATTTCTGTTGCTGGAATATTAATATTTTGATGCAGTAGATTAAGTATTTGGGAAGTTTGACCTATGGTAACTCCAGTTTTTTGAGAAATGGATGAGATTAAACCACTATCTGCAACCACCGCATTTACAACCGAGGATGATACTTGTTGAATTTTTGCTTGAGGCAGTTTAACTCTTGTAGCAATAACTTGAGTAACCGCCACCTCTTTTGGTAAGGTAGTAATTATATTTTGTCGTAAATGAGATTGTTCTATTTTTGAAGTACTAAAAACTCCGATGATCTGGCGAGCTTCTATGTCAGATTTAGCTGCCCGAGAGGAAAGCTCGCTTCTAATATTCATGTACTTTTGTCTTTCGGCTGAAGTCGGAGCTTGAATTGGATTCTTTAAATAATTAATATTTTTATTAACAGTTTCATTGGTTGTTTTATTTGTTTCAAAATGAGCCACGTCAGTAATTTTTGAAGCTTTAATACTAAGAGATTGAGTAATTTCTTCTGTTCGGGCTTTCTTTATTTCCTCAACTGTCTCTATTCGTTTTCTAACTGACGTCTCAGTTTGTTGTGAAATTTTTAAGCTAGTACTAAGATTAGAATTTAAGTCTACAGGTGGAACTATTGACGGCGGCGTACCACCTTTATTTGGATTAATGGCTGATAACATCATATTTTTCATTGCATTTATTCCTTCACAGCAATAGTCTCTGAAAATACGGAGTAACCAC
Source organism: uncultured Gammaproteobacteria bacterium (assembly GCA_964366945.1). Taxonomy (GTDB): domain Bacteria; phylum Patescibacteriota; class Microgenomatia; order UBA1406; family GWC2-37-13; genus GWC2-37-13. Next base: position 4,294 of record CAYIVY010000056.1, on the reverse strand, counting down.
CAAGGAAAGATGGTCACCGCCCATAACATTATTAAAGTAATAATATATTCCACGTAAGTATCAATATAGTTTCCATTATTGGTAACTGTTAGATTCTGGGCCGGCCCACCATAAAGAAGACTTATTGCGGTCGGATAGATATATCCGGCAGCCGTATCAACCCGTGAAAAATCAAAGACAAAAGGAATTCCAAACTTCCAAATTGCTGCCATTCCTCCCAAGAAAAGAGCCAGTAGTGGTCCATAAAATACCCATTGAAAAAATACTCCGATCCAAATCATGCCAACATTTTTTATAAAAACAAATGATAAAAGAATTGCTAAAAATGGGGAGACAAAAAGCAAAAACCAGAGTATTACTTTACGAATCAAGAGCATCCCACCCATAAAATAATAACTTCCATTGGTTAGTTTAAGCATGATCATTTCTGTTTTAGCCGCCTCTTGAACCCGAATATTTAGATCGCGGCAGCCAACAAAATCAACATAATTTTTTTCCTGACTGACTCCAGAAAAATAAATATTAAAAAGATCTTGACCGCCTAAATTTTCAATAAAAAATTTCATCAAAATCTCAGATAGTTGGACAATTGTGATCACAATTGTTGCTGAAAAAGTAATATATAAAATTGCCAATAAAATTTTTGTAACAGCCGGCCAAAGTTTAATTCCTGTTTCAAAATTTGTTCGTTGACCAATAATTATACCCAGTCCCAAAAGTGCCGCAGTTAAGATGACAAAAAAATAACTTAAATTTCTAGCTGTTCCCCAGACCTTAGTCAAAACTGGATGATTGTCTATACCGGCATGAGTGGTTACCCAGTAGATAAACTGACGAGCTCGATCATCGGCTTTTCCTTGATCGGTAACAGCAGGATCTTCTATCCAGATATGGTATTTTGCGGGATCAGATTTAAATGTTTGATAGTCCGTTGTACATTCTTCACCTTTACCTTGCTGTTGATAAATTTTATTTAAATCAGAAGGACACCCTCCTCTTCGCGTACTTTTAAATGAACAGAGTAGGGGGGCTGTCTCCAGCGGAGTAGGAGTTGGCGTTTGCTGAGCAAAAGAGTAATTTAAATTTGCTAATAAAAAAAAACTAACAAAAATAGTCAATAAACTCTTTATCCAATTAAATCTGTTCATGTTTTTTTAAGGACAAAAAAGCTGACACTGGCAGCGGCAAAAAAAAGTGAGGCTAAGATAACCCCTTGAACTGTGGATTTACTTTGTCCACTTTGAGGTAGGGAAGTTGGGGCACCGGGAACTGGTGTTGAAGTTGGGGCACCGGGAACTGGTGTTGAAGTTGGGGATGATGGATTAAAAAGAGCGCAAAGCTGGGTCGATCCAGGTCCGGTGGCAACTAATTTGTAGGTTACGTAAGCATATACGCCCGATCCGGAAAAAGGCGCGGTCGAAGATCCAGTAATAATCATCTTTCCCGAACCTTGAACGTCAGAAGAAACTGTTGTAAAAGTATTACCTGGCGTGACTGAAACAAATTCTAAATATTGAGTTTCGTATGTCATCCCAATTGAAGCCGACGATAATGATTTACCCTCTGTGTCAATATTGACAGTAAATTTAACATTTTGGCCTCGTACCAACTCACCTGCTGGAGCGATCAAATCAAAGGTAGTTGCTAACACAGACTGAGGGATTACTAAAATGGCTAAAGTTAAAAGAGTTGTTATTACGATTTTTTTTATATTCATATAGCTTACATATATAATACTGGAAATGATTACCTCTTTTCAATGTTAAAAAGCGGACCGACTATTTGAATATTAGCTGGTGCTCTTAAATTGAACCAATCCTTAAACTCAGTTAAAGAAAAAGTGATATTTCCGGCGTCTCCAGAAAAATTAACCGAACTAACCCTTCCAGCAGAAAAATCGGCCGAGACCGTCCCATCATTAATTGAATTAAAAGGACTCTGTCCACGAGAACGTAGTTCTTGTTTGACTTTATCTGGACCCCAGTTTTCACTACCAGCCGGTGGATTGTCAGGTTGATAGAGATGTTCGCGTGTCGAAGAGTCAATCTTTGCTAAAAGAATCGTGTTAACAATATCTGCAAGCTCTTCAGACTTTAGCCAAGCAGTTTTATTATATTGACTTCTTGAGCCCCAATCACAATAAAACCAAGGCGAATCGCGATCATAAGCTTTGGAATTTAGCTCTGAAAAGCTTCCAACAGACCCTTCAAAATCATTAGCATGTTTAGTCCAAGAAGTGTCCGACCAGCCAATTTCTGATGATTTTAAAACATATCCACCATGAGTAGATGAGAACCAAGCTTTAATAGGAGAACCTCCTTGTACCATTACCCAACCAGCCGTATCATTAACAGCCTGCTCCCAAAACCCACCCTTAGGTTCTGACTTAAATACTTGGCAGCTTTCCGTTGCACAGATGCTTCTTTGCCCATTTCCTGTGTATGACAAAGCATATGAACGGGCCGCTATTGCCTGAGCTTTTAAAGATGCCATCCCATCGGCCCCCCAGGAATCGGGAATTTCATAGATTCTTTTAACATAGTCTTCAATATTAAAAGTGCCATGGCCGTCGACGTTTATATTTATTCCTTTATCATAATCTTTTTTTAATTCAAAATTTTCATAATAAGCTCGTAAAATCTGCTCTTCGTTTTGGCCAGACTTAGCTCTTCCGTAAGCTCCGTATTGATTCATACCAACCCTATTAGGAACTCCGTAGGTAAAAAATGCAAATCTTGGGGAAAAGCCTGGATCGCGACCATTGGTCAGATCACTATCACATCTTCCTCCAGTTGAGGATGATCGAGAAATATTTAAGCTATCTAATTTTTGAGCAATCAGTTGCTGCTGTTTAGCAGTAAGCTCAGCAATTTTGGAACGGTTTTGGCTAATCTGCCCGGAAATAATCTGAGATTGCTTGTCAACTTCTACCTTCAAGCTGGCTAGTCCCAATTTCTCAACTTCCAAACTTTTTTTAATCTCTTCTAAGTTTTTTACATACAAAACAATTTTGATAATGGTTCTTTTATCTTCGTCAACTAATGATTTTTGATAAAAAATTTTTCTTAAAGAAGTTGATAGATCATCTGCCACCAAAATATTCAAAAAAAGGGCCGAGCTTTTATTAACATTTTTATAATATGATTTTGCCCTCTCATTAAGAAGTTCCTTTTGATAAGTTAAAACCTCCTCGCCTTTTTTTACTTCTAACTCTTTTTGAGTTATATCTTTTTCTAAACTATTTAGCTTGATTTTTATTCCACTGAGCTTTGTACTCAAACTTTGATAGTCAACCTCCTTACTACTTAAATCTTTTTTTAAAGAATTTATGGCATTACCAATATCATCTATCTCATCTGCCTTAACAAATACTAAAAACGATAAAAATATGACCAATAAAAACACTCCAACAAAAAACTTCTTCATAAAATGATTATAACAATATATACTTATTTATATGAAAAAAGTATTATTATTTGTTTTTATTTTTTTATTGTCAGTAAACATTATTGGTAATGTTACTGCTCAAACTCGTTATGCTGCCTGCGATCTCTGTGGTTTTTGCCCACCCAATCCAGCCCCAAAAAGTTGGGTATCTTGTCAAAAATGCCTCTATCCAAATATTTCATCGGACCCCTCAACCATGGAAAGCCTTGTTGTTGATCCGACGACCAACCTCGCCCTGCCTCCGGCACCAGGGAAACAGTTTACTTTTCTTGGGTGCCTTGGAGCGAGTGGTGGTGGATTTACCAATCAGGGAGCGGCTGGTGGTGTTATTCAGTCTCTTTTAAACATTGTTTTTTCCATGACTGGCGGAATTGCCTTTCTCTATCTGTTATATGGAGCGTTTGTCATCGCCACCTCCCAAGCCAACCCTGAAAAACTTAACTATGGAAAAAGGGTAGTCTATGGGGCAATAGCTGGGTTAGTTTTTACCTTCGGTTCTGTTTTTATTGTTAAGTTTATAGCTACGGGAGTTTTAAAAATACCGGGATTTGGGGAAGGTTCTCCCTAACCTTATTTCTTTCCTGCTTTTCTTAAAAAGTTTCCCCCTATCAGACCTGACACTAAAATGGGAATGAATAAAGTAGGCAAACCAGTGGCGGGAATTGATCCGGGGTACGATGTTTTTGAGACTGAACCATCCTGATTATAAATATTATTACTAAAAACAGTGATTGTGGGGCTTGGTAATGGCTTTTGGGTTGGAGTTGGTGTCTGAGTTGGTTTATTTATATTTAAAAAACTAAAAAATCCACCACTGCTTTTTTTAGTTGGGGTTGGGGTTGGCGTT
>CAYIVY010000055.1:0-6919 GCA_964366945.1 uncultured Gammaproteobacteria bacterium | reverse complement strand
GACAGCTCTAATATCAGCAAAATCAACATTGATCAATCCTGGAGTAGTAATTAGTTCAGCAATTCCTTTCACACCCTGATGTAAAACCGCATCAATTTTTTTGAACGCTTCCAAAATCGGAGTTTTCTTATCAATAATATTTAAAATTCTTTGATTAGGAACAACAATTAAAGTATCAACTTTTTCTTTCAACTTCATAATTCCATCATCAGCACAAAATTTTCTCTTGGTGCCTTCAAATTCAAAGGGCTTTGTCACTACGGCAATTGTCAAAGCACCACTTTCTTTAGCAATTTCGGCGATTACTGGAGACGCCCCAGTTCCGGTTCCACCACCCTCCCCGCAGGCCAAAAAAATCATATCCGCTCCAGAAAGCTCTTCTTTTAGCCTCTCCTTTGATTCTTCAGCCGCCTGACGACCAACTTCAGGATCGCCACCTGATCCCAATCCCTTTGTTAAATTTTCTCCTATCTGAATCTTTATTGAAGCTTTATTATTAAGGAGTGCTTGAGCATCGGTATTAACCGCAATGAATTCCACACCGTTAATTCCACCTTCAAATATCATAAAAGATAGGGCGTTTCCTCCACCACCACCAACACCAACTACCTTTATTCTGGCCGCCTGTCCGGCTCGGGGTTTTATTAACATACTAATTATGGTATAAACTGTTTAATAAAGTTTTTGAAATTTCCGATAGAACTTCCTAATTTAAAATCTTTTAGTATTCTACCAAAATTCTTAAAATTGTCTTTATCAACAAAGCTATCTTTTTGTCCATATAAAAGTAAGCCAACCGTCGTTGAATACTGTGGATTCATAATTTCATCAACTAGTCCAGAAACTTTTTCGGAAAAACCCAATCTAATTGGCAGACCAACGACTCTTTTTCCCGTCTCCAACATTCCAATCGTTAAAGCGCCGCCGCCCGTTATCACCAGTCCTGAAGGAATTTGTTGGCCAAATTCGCTTTTTTCGATTTCTTCAAAGATTAATTTAAAAATTTCTTCCAGTCGAGGAGCAATGATGCCATCAACTAAGGTTTTTAAAGATACTTCAGAAACATTTTCTGGTAAATTAAGTTCGTTGAGATTAATTTGAGAGGTTTTTTTCTTACCGTTTAAACTTTTGCTTAAAAAGATCTTGATTTTCTCAGCTGAGTCAAGCGAAACTCTTAAACCAACTGCAATATCGTTGGAAATGTGACGAGCTCCAATTGGAATTGAGGAGGAGTAAGATAGGGCTCCATCAACATAGATCGATAGGTCAATTTTCCCACCACCTATATCGACCAAAACAATCCCCAATTCTTTTTCCGTATTAGTAAGTACCGCTTCGGCTGAAGCCAATCCGGAAAAAACAAATCCTTGATTCTCGATTCCTAAATCACTAAGAATTCTTTCTTGGTTTTTTAAATTAGTCGCCGATGCCGTAATAATATGGGTCTCGACTTCAAGTCGTACTCCGCTCATCCCGACTGGATTTTTAATTCCCGACTGGCCATCAACAATATAATCACGAGGGATCACTTCAATGATTCTACGTGTAGAGGAAAGAGAGATTGCTTTGGCAGCTTCTACGACTCTTGAAACATCATCTTCGTTAATCTCTCCTTGAGGATTAGATACGGCGACGATTCCATGGGAGTTTAATGAAGATATATGAGGTCCGCCAACCGCAGCATAAGCTCGATTAATTTTGTGGCCGGCCATTCTTTCGGCTTTTTCAACACTGTCCTCAACCGCTTCCGTGGCCTCTTTAATATCAACAACGAGTCCTTTTTTCACTCCCCGAGCTTCAGTTGAATTAAAACCAATAATTTTTAGTTCATCTGTTTCCTCAGACGCCATGCCAACAACTGTAGCAATTTTTGAACTACCAATATCAATACCACAAATTAAATTATTTACCATATTAAAAAGTTATTACTGGTTTTTCAAATCTTAAATCAATCTTCTTGAATTCTTTGCCTTCAATTTTAAACTGTCTAATAATTAATTCTAATTGATAAGTCTGTATCTCTTTTTCTTTGTTATTACTAAAAACTATTTTTTTATCACCCTCCAAGTTAAATACTAACATATCCTGACCTTTGATATCAATAGTCAATATCCTTAAATTTATTTGCCCTAATTTATCAATATAAAATAACGTTTGCCTAATATCTGAATAATCAATCCTGTCACCAATTTGAAAAAAATTATTGTTTAATTTTTGATAATAATTAATAATTGGTAAAGATAACTGGTTGTTTTTTGTTTTTGAAAGAATTCGACCATCTACAGATAAATAAAAAAAACCATTATTAACAATTAAAGCCGCTACTGGATCATAAAAAAATACAGTTAATTTTATACTGTCAGGCCAAGCTTTACTTACGACTACATCCTTTAACAAGGAATTTTCTTTGATAATTTTTTTGGCAATTTTATCTTGGTCAATAAAGATTAAATTTTTATTTAACAATTCATTTTGATTTGCTAATAAAAACTTTTTCTCCGAAATTATTTCAATTTTTTTCACCAAAAAAAATTGATTAAAAAAAAATAAAACAAAAAAAAGAATTAAACAAAGAAGCAAAAAAAACAGAAATAATTTAATTTTTTTTAAATATTTCATTAATAAGGTATTTTGAGGCATTTTTTTTATAACGCTTGGATAACTGTTTAAAATTATTTTGGTAATATTCTATTTTACTGATCATTTGAGAAATTAAACGCAGCAATTTTTGACTTGCTTCAATTTGATGAAATATTTCGCCACAGCCAGATTTAGCAAAAATTTCAGCATGATGCTGCTGCTCTCTACCTGAGGACCAAGGAAGAGGAATAAATAAAGCCGGCTTTTTAAGGGTTAAAAGTTCAAAAAAAGTATTGGCCCCAGACCGACCAACTACTAAATCGGATAGACTGTAAATGTAACCAACCTGTTTATTAAAAAAGTGTTTTACTAAAAAATACCTACTTTGTTTTTCAGCAGTTAGTTTTTTTTTAATCAACATTAAGTCTTCAAAATCATGATATTTTTTGCTTTCACCAACTTGATGAATAATGATAAATTTCTCTAACAGCGGTTCTAAAATTTTTTTAATATGAATATTAATACTGTGAGATCCCAGCGACCCACCAGTAATATAAATTACAGGTCTATCTTTCGTAATCTCAAAAGGTTTTTCATCAATCTTAAAAATTGATGGCTTAACTGGATTCCCAGAAACATAGGTTTTGTTTTTAGGGAAGTACTTTTTAACTTCCTCAAAAGCAATAAAGATTTTTTTTGAAAAAAAACTAATCAATTTATTTGACAATCCCGGCTTAATTGTTTGTTCATGAGTAAAAATTGGAATTTGATATATATAGCCCCAAAATACAATCGGCAGTGCCAAATAGCCACCAAATGATATCAGCAAATCAGGACGCTGTTTATTAATAATAAATAATGCTTGAATGAAGCCCATAGGAATCTTTACGATGCTTATTAATGAAGATATTGACATGACTCTAGTTAACCTACCAGCTTCAATCGAAATAAAAGTAATATTTTTTTTGTTAATTTCCTTATATTCCAATGATACTGTTCTCTCAAGATCAAAAGGATATTTACGACCAACAAAAACTATATCAATGTTTTTTTTTGTTAATTCTAATTCTTCAATCAAAGCCAATGCCGGAGAAAGATGTCCACCTGTAATTAATAGTTTCATATTTTTATTATACCTTTACGCGCTTTTCTATATTCATCATAATTCCAACCAACGCAAATGATATCAATAAATTTGATCCACCATAAGAAAAAAATGGCAAAGGTACCCCAGTTATGGGAAAAAGGCCAACGATGCCAGCAAGATTAATGATAAACTGGAGATTAAAAAAAGCAAAAATACCGATCGTTACCAATTTTGAAAGTCTGTCAGGCGCTAGCCTGATCAAATGATAAATTTTATAAATAAAAATAAAATATATAGTTATCAGAACTAAAGATCCGATGAATCCATATTCCTCACCAATAATTGCAAATATTGAGTCAGTGTGGGCTTCCGGCAAAAATAAATATTTTTGACGAGAAGCGCCAAATCCCCGTCCAAAAATACCACCTGAAGATAGTGAAATAAAAATTTGATTAATGTGATATGAGATTCCTAGTGGATCAATTGATGGATTTAAAAAAGCCAGTAAACGGTTAAAACGATAGGGAGATGTTTTTATCAAAATTAAGAAGCTAACTAAAGCACCTATAAGAATAATTATGAAGTCTATAAATTTTGCTCCCGAAAAATAGTAGATTGTTAAACTTAACAAAAAAATAATAATTGCTGTTCCCATATCTGGCTGTAGTATGGTTAAAAAAACCAAAAAACCTATTAATGTGATAAATGGTAAAAATCTTTTTTTTTCCTTATTGGTAAACCAGGAAGATAGATAAATAATTACGGAAAACTTGGCTAATTCCGTCGGCTGGAGATTAAAAAAACCGAAATCTATCCAACGTCTCGCCCCTCCAGCCGTAGACCCAATTCCTGGAATTAAAACTACCACAAGTAAAATAATGGCAATTAATAAAGATATAAATGAAATGAAATAAAGTTTGTGGTAGTTAATAAATGAAAAAATCATCATAACAATAAGTCCAAATAGTATCCAAATAATCTGTGATTTTAAATAATGCAGGCTGTCCCCAAACTGTCTGGAGCTATTAACCGCTGAGGCTTCAAAAATAAAAATCAAGCCAATAAAAGACAATGTTATAGGAATGGTAACTAAAGGTAGAAAAAATTTATTGCGAATTAATAATTTTTTAAACATATTAAAATTACTTCATGAAAGCTATCATTAAACCAAAAATTACGAAGATTATTGAAACTAACCACAAACGCATGACTATCTTAGGTTCCGGCCAACCTTTAGACTGAAGATAAAGATGAAAAGGTGCAACAGGAAAGATTTTTCTTTTAAAATATTTTTTCCCAATTATCTGAATAAAAGAAGATCCAATTTCAATAATGAAAACGCCGCCAATAATCGGCAATGCGAATGCTTTCCCCAAAATTAGACCAATAACTGCAAAAGTCGCCCCGAAAGATAAAGATCCTGTATCACCTAAGAAAATTCTTGCAGGATAAATATTAAAATAGAGAAACGCCATTAATCCACCAAGCCAAGCAGCAATAAATAAAGAGGTTGGTACGTCAAGAATCGCCCGGGAAATAACCCAAAAACCCATTAAAGCAAAAAGTAAAATTCCACTGGCTAACCCATCTAGACCGTCAGTAATATTAACAGCATTGGCAAAAGCCATAATTACAAAAGTAGAAAATAAAATATACAGATAAGAAATGTCAAAAACACCAAAAAAAGGAATGTAAATAATGCTAATTTTTAGATTAAAAAATAGTAGATACGAAATGATCAAAGATAATACAAATTGAATAATAAACTTGTGCTTTAATCTCAAACCAAAAAATTGACTTTTTTTCCAGGAAAATATTTTTTTAAAGTCGTCTAAAAAACCCAAGATTCCGAATGATAAAAAAGTAAAAACTATGATTGCAATCTCCATTAATACCGATGGATAGTTGCTAAAAATATTTTTATTGAAAATTGAGTACATAAAAATAAAGAAGCAAAAAACAAAAATCGTTGTCAATAAAACGAGGATTCCGCCACCAACAGGTATACCATTTTTTTTATTATTAAATTTGTCAAAAATTGGGGTTGGTCTATTTAAAAAATCTTTAGTTTTTTGTTTTTGACGTTGAAATTTTGATTGATAAAGAAAATTAATAAACGGAACTATCAAAATAAAATTTAAAATAAATGAAGAGAATACTGCAAATAAATAGGTTGACATAGTTTTTAGAAAAATTTAGGGATAAAAATCATTAGAGCAATAATTACTGCTCCAATCGCATATATCAACATCGCTGCAGCAGAGACGTCTTTACTAATTCTAAGATCTTCCCTTATTTTTGTATCAATTGCATCGGTGGTTGACTCAATAGCCGTATTAATTGTCTCAATCACCATACCAACCGTAATCAAAAAAATAATTGTTAAAAATTCAGTATTAGAAATTTTCAACCAAAAACCCAAGCCGATTGCTATTAATGATAAAGAAAGATGGATTCGATAATTTGGTTGAGTTTTTAAAGCCCAAATCAAACCATTAAAAGCATTTTTAAATGAAATCGTGTGTTTTTTAAACATAAAATATTTTTTTTAATTCTTTGGCAACTTTTTCTGAATCGTGGCGCAAAATACTTCGATATAAAATATCGGAAGAATTTTTTTCAACTTTTTTTACATCAACTAAATCTTTTTCTATTATTTGATAATCATCTTTCTTAAAATCATTTACTACTTTAACTTCATTATAATGTTCATAACTTGATAAGGTAGCTGTATTGATTGATCCATTATTTATCAAGATAAAATTTGGCTCAACCCCTAAATATTTAACCAGGTCATTAACGTGGTCTGAAGCTTTATAACTTGTAGTTTGACCTGATTTAGTCATTAAATTCATAATATAGATAATTTTTGCTTGACTTTTTATTATTGCATCTTTAATTCCATCAACCAGAAGTACTGGAATTATGCTCGTATATAAATCACCAGGTCCAATAACAATAAAATCTGAATCTTCAATACTTTTTATTGCCTTAGAATTTGCTTTCCCTTTTGGTTCTAAATACGCATTATTTATCCTTGATTTTTCGGAGTGATTTTCATCAATCAGACCTTCACCAGTAACTTTTTTTCCATTTTCATACTCAACAACCAAATGAAGTTTATTTAAAGTAACGGGAATCACCTTTCCTTTAGTTTTTAGAACATAAGCGACCGTTTCGATTGCTTCATCATAAGATCTGCTAACTTTTTCTAAAGCTGCTAAAAAAATATTACCAAAATTATGTCCTTTT
>CAYIVY010000054.1:0-7025 GCA_964366945.1 uncultured Gammaproteobacteria bacterium | reverse complement strand
TTCAGCGCCTGTGTCAGACAAGATTAGAAATGTCCGCTTTTAGTTGCTTCTCCTCAATCGCCGCTCGACCGGCTTTCCTCCATGGATGATTGTTCGGCGGAACATAATTTAAAGTGTGATTTGTCAGTATTGTTGGGGTTCTTTTTACTTTCTCAGGTCTACCTTTAATTAAAAAATAGTTTAACTCAAAATCTTTTAAAATGATGTGTAAAGTTTTATCCAACCAAATTTCAATTGTTACAATTTCTTTTGGTCTGACTGTTGTTGGTTGTATTTCCTCAAGCTGATAAAAATTATTATCAAATTGGATTGTAAAATCATTTTTAATTTTTCGTTGTTCATGAACAGAAAAGATTGAATTTAATTTGTTCACTTCATTTGAAGATAGTGTTCGATGAATATTACCATCACTCTTTGGCACTACTGAAAATTGACGATTAAATTTAGGAATAAATATTTCTCTCAGGAATCTATTTCCATCTTTTGGATTATTAATTTCCTCCAATCTCATTTCTTTAATTAACCTGTCTTGTAAAGTTCCAAACAAACGTTCAACTCTGCCCTTAGCGAGCTGAATGGGCATGGATGAGTTGAATACTCAAACTTTTAAGAGACCGTTCAAACTGTGTTATTAAATCTTTGTTATCTACTGCTCCCTTATGATTAATCTTGTAGGTAGAGAATTTATCAAGATAAATGATTAATGGCTTACCCAAAGCTAAAACGTAAGCTTTCCAGAAGTTAAAAACCGCGATTATTCCTTCGTTGTTTTCAAAAGTGGCATGGGTGATTTTACCTGTTGCGTCATCAATTGATGCAAGTAAACATACCTCAATTGGCTCATCATTAAGGTCCTTGTATCGTCTTTCAAACCACAGATGATATGATCCATCAAATTGTTGGAATTCTCCATAATATTCTTTTCTGGGTCGCCATGCACGATATTCAACTTGTTTTTGTTTATGTGTCTTCCACAGTCCCACCTCAGTCATCCACCTTCTGACAGTTTGGGAGGAAGGAACGATTATTTGGTTTTCCTGTAACTTCTCAGTTGCAAATGTTGGTTTAAAATCAGAATATTTTTCTTTGATAGTTTCTATTACTTTGTTTTTTATTGAGTCGTTTATTTTATGATTACCAACTTTTCCTCTAAGACCGTGAACAACTGCACGAGGTCCATTTACTTCAAAATTATTTTTAAGCCTTCTTACTTGGCGGGTTGATAAACACAATATTTTACTAGCTTGTTTTGTTTTAATCTTTTTTAACAGAAGATCTTCAAGAACTTTCAACTTCAAACTTTCCGCATCTGTGAATCTGGTTGTCATATGAATAATTTAGATAAATATTTGATAACCCTAAATTATCCCAACCAGTTTATTTAAAAGCGGACATTTCTATTGTTGCGGAGGCGGACATTTCTATTGTTGTGTAAGAATAAGAACCATTTGACTTTACTTTATGCGTTTTGTATGATATATTAGTTTTTTTACTCCCCGTCATGTGTACTGGGGTTTTTGTTGTTAATAAAATATTATTTCCATCTACTCGATGAATAAAACTATTAAACCAAAGATTTTACCCCACAAAAATTTGTTTCTTGGAAAGAAAGATGAGCTTCTTGAAAAGTTTAACCTAATTGAAGTCCAAAAAGATTCTTGGGCCGAGTTCACAGATGTCAGGTTAAAAGAAATTTTTAACGAATTCTTCCCTATTGACGATTATACAAAAAAAAAGTTTACCATCTATTTTGAAGATCTTTATTTTGGCGAAACAAGATATACTATCGATCTCTGTCTGAAAAAGAAACTCACTTATGACACTCCCGTCTACCTTAAATTAAGATTAGTCAACAAAAAAACAAATAGCGAAAAAAGGCAAGATATTTATTTTTTTAATCTACCTAAGATGACTGATCGTGGAACTTTTATTATTAACGGAATAGAAAGAGCCATTATTAACCAGATTGTCCGTTCACCTGGAGTCTATTTTACTGCTGAGATTGATAAGACCACCGGTCTGACTCTATATAATGCTGAGATTAGACCTTATATTGGAGCCTGGCTTGACCTAACAATTAATAAAAACGGCCTAATTGAAATGAAGATTAATAAAAAAAGAAAGTTCTTATCAACCGTATTCTTAAAAGTATTTGAAAACGATAGCGAAAGTGATATCCTCAGTTATTTCAACGATATTGATAAAAGTTTGGTGGAAAAATATCTGCTTCCCACATTAAAAAAAGATCAGACTAAAAATAAAGATCAGGCAGTTCTGGAAATTTATCGCAAGATAAGACCTGGTGAGCCTTTAATTTTAGACAATGCTTATGAAACGATTAACAATCTTCTTTTTAACCAAAAACGTTATTCTTTAGCAGATGTTGGCCGCTATAAAATTAATAAAAAACTGAATATTAATTTGGAAATAAAAAAAGAAAATCGCTTATTAACCAAGACCGATATTATTGCCACAATTAAATATTTACTTACTTTAACTCAAAATAAAGGTAATTTTGATGATATTGACCATCTTGGAAATCGAAGACTCCGAACCGTTGGTGAACTCATAAGTTTATATGGGATCAGGGTGGGAATGGTACGAGTTGAGCGAGAGATAAAAGAACGAATGAGTTTAATATCCGGCGAAGAATTGAATGTGGCGCCAAGTCAGGTAGTTAATTCAAAACCACTAATTGTGGCTATTAATTCTTTTTATCGAACCAGCCAACTATCAACCATTGTTGATCAAACCAATCCTTTGTCCGAACTTGATAATTTACGGAGAATTACAGTTGGTGGTCCTGGTGGAATTGAGAAAGAGAGGGCTTCTTTCTCTATCCGTGACATTTCCTCATCTCAATATGGAAGAATCTGTCCAATCCGTAGTCCGGAAGGACCCAATATTGGTGTAGTTACCTACATGGCACTTTACTCCAAAGTCAATAAGTATGGATTTCTAGAAACTCCTTATAAAAGATTAATTAAGGAAAAAAGTAATGATAAATTAAAAATCAAGGTCTCCGATGAGATCATCTATCTTCAGGCCGATGATGAAGAAAATTATTATATTACCTCAAGTGATATTAACGTTGATGAAGAAAATTATCTGACTGATCAAATGGTGACTGCGCGTTATCACGGAGATTTAGTCGAGGTATCTGTAGAAAAGATTGATCTAGTCGATGTCTCTCCTCGACAAGTTTTAGGAGCGTCTGCCTCACTCATTCCTTTTCTGCAAAATGACGATGCTTCCCGTGCTTTAATGGGTTCTCACATGCAATGTCAAGCCGTGCCTTTGATTAACCCTGAAGCTCCTATTGTTGGCACTGGAATGGAAGAAAAAGTTAGTATTGCGCTGGGTCGAACTATTAAAGCTTCCGAAGATGGGGTGGTTAAGTATGTTGATGGACAAAAAATAATCTATAAAGGAAAAAGTGGAAAAACCTATGAATACAAGTTGGAAAGATTTGTCCGAACCAATAAAAATGTTTCTTTTGATCAGAGACCTAAAGTCAGTCAAGATCAAAAAATTAGAAAGGGTGATGTTATCATTGATGGCCCATCGACGGATCAGGGTCATCTAGCTTTAGGAAAAAACTTACTAGTCGCCTATTCCTCTCTAAACGGACTAGGTTATGAAGATGGTTTTGTTATTTCTGATCGGTTAATTAAAGAAGATGTTTTGAGCTCGATCACAATGGAAGAATTTATCGCCGATGTGATTGATACTAAGCTTGGACCCGAGGAGTTAACTCGAGATATTCCAAACGTTCGTGAAGAGATTCTACAAAATTTAGACAAAGAAGGATTGGTGACAATTGGAACTGAGGTCGAAGGTGGAAACATTCTCATTGGTAAAGTAGCTCCTAAAGGTGAAAAAGAATTAACCGCCGAAGAAAGGTTACTTCGGGCAATCTTTGGTGAAAAAGCTAAAGATATCAAAGACACTTCTTTACGTATGCCTTATGGAAAAAAAGGCTACGTAGTCAATATTGAGACGATCAATGGTAAAAAAGATCCTAATGAGCTTGAGCCAAGTGTTCTACAAAGAATTATTGTTAATACAGCCCAACTTAGAAAAATATCTGTTGGGGACAAATTAGCTGGTCGCCATGGTAATAAAGGTGTTATTTCAAAAATTCTTCCTGCTTGGGATATGCCATATCTTGAGGACGGAACACCGGTTGATGTTATCTTGTCCCCTCTCTCAATTCTCTCCCGTATGAATTTAGGTCAGTTATTCGAAAATCTAATGGGAGTAATTGCCAAACATACTAATACGTCTATATCTATTCCTGTTTTTGAAAAAATTAAAGAAGATTTTATTACTAATGAACTCACAAAATCAGGACTCCCAATTGA
Source organism: uncultured Gammaproteobacteria bacterium (assembly GCA_964366945.1). Lineage (GTDB taxonomy): Bacteria > Patescibacteriota > Microgenomatia > UBA1406 > GWC2-37-13 > GWC2-37-13. The sequence goes on along the minus strand of CAYIVY010000054.1, from coordinate 2,661 downwards.
TAATAAAGTCACATTATTTGACGGACAGACAGGTTTGCCTTATGAAAGAAAGGCACTAGTTGGAACTAGCTATATCATTAAATTGATTCACATGGTTGAGGATAAGTTCCACGCTCGCTCAGTAGGACCCTACTCTCTTGTTACTCAACAGCCTTTAGGTGGCAAATCTCAATTAGGTGGGCAGAGATTCGGGGAGATGGAAGTTTGGGCATTAGAATCTCATCGAGTTCCATATACTCTCCAGGAATTACTAACAATTAAGAGTGATGATGTCCGTGGTCGAACCAAAGCTTTTGAATCAATTATTAAAGGAATCGATATTCCCCAATCGTCAGTACCAGAATCATTCCATGTGCTTGTCAAAGAACTTAACGCTTTGGGATTATCGATTGATTACGCAAAATAATTATGGAAGATATTAACACAGTAGACTTTTCCGGATTGAGGATTACTTTTGCATCGCCTGAGACGATCATAAAATGGTCCCATGGTGAGGTTATAAAGCCGGAAACAATTAACTACCGAACCTTTAGGGCGGAAAAAGACGGTCTGTTTGACGAAAGAATTTTTGGACCTACAAAAGACTATGAATGCTACTGTGGTAAATATAAAAGGATGCGTTATAAGGGAATTGTCTGTGATCGCTGTGGCGTTGAAATCACTACATCAGCAGTCCGCCGCGAACGGATGGGGCATATTAAGTTAGCTTCTCCGATTGCCCATATCTGGTATTTTAAGGGAACATCATCTACCCTAAGCGTTATTCTCGGCGTTCCTCCACAAGCCCTAGAAAGAATTATCTATTATGCCCTTTACCTTGTTAAAGAAGTTGATAAAGAAAATCAAAAAAAAGCTTTAAAAACCATTGATCAACTACAAAAAGATGAACTAAAAAAAATTGAAGAAGATTTTGTCAAAAAAGAAGAAGAGGTTAATGAAAATTTTGAAAAACAATATAAACAGTTAGAAAAAAAGATTGCCAACCGTGAGCAGTGGGAAATTGCTAAACAAGAAGTCGAATTTAAAAAAAGAGAGCAATTAAAGTTGCTATCAAATGAATTAATTGACACTAAAACCAAAAAATCCGCTTATTTTGAAAGAATTCTCAAAATAGCTCGATCAATCAGATCTTTTGACGTCATTGAAGAAGATGATTACCTATTTTTTAAAGAAAATGAAGTTAGTGAGTTTTTAAGTGTTGGAATGGGTTCGGAGGTTTTATATGAAATTCTTTCTAACTTTGATTTACAAAAACTATACGCTCAAGCCTTAGAGTTATTGAACGAAGCTAAAGGAGAAAAACGTAATAAGCTCCTTAAAAAGGCGCGCGTTCTTGAAGCTTTTATCAAGGCGAAAATAGACCCTAAGTGGATTGTCCTGACAGTCTTACCAGTCATTCCACCAGACTTACGTCCCGTTGTCCAATTGCCTGGCGGAAAGTTTGCTACTTCTGATCTTAATGATTTTTACCGACGCGTCATAAACCGCAACAACCGTCTCAAGCAATTGATTGATCTTGGAGCTCCTGAAATTATTTTAAGAAATGAAAAAAGGATGTTGCAAGAAGCCGTTGACTCTTTGATTGATCTACAAAAGTCGCGTGGCAAAAGTCGGACAACTGGAGTGGCTACAAAAGTACAAAAATCCTTGTCAGATATCTTAAGAGGTAAACAGGGCCGTTTCCGCCAAAATTTACTAGGAAAAAGGGTTGATTATTCAGGTCGTTCGACCATTGTTGTTGGTCCAGAATTAAAACTTAATCAATGCGGCCTTCCCAAAGATATGGCTTTAGAGTTATTTAAACCTTATCTACTCCATGAGATTATTATTCGCGGTTTAGCTCCCAATATAAAAAGTGCTAAATTATTTTTAGAAAAAAAAGAGTCAATTGTCTATGATATCCTGGAAGAAATTACAAAAGATCACCCTGTCCTTCTTAATCGAGCTCCCACCTTACATAAACTTTCCATTTTAGGTTTTTATCCTGTCCTCACCGATGATCACGCTATTAAACTACATCCAGCTGTTTGTTCAGGATATAATGCCGACTTTGATGGTGATGCTATGGGCGTATTCTTACCCTTATCAAATAAGGCGACTGAAGAAGTAAAGCAAAGAATGTTCCCTTATCATAATCTACTTAAACCATCTGACGGTTCCCCAATTGTCCTTCCGAATAAAGAAATGGCTCTTGGTTGTTATTATTTAACTACGATTGACAGTCATCTAGATAATAAAAAGAATGAAGAATTAAAATTCTATTCAACTGGAGAGGCGATTAACTTTTACTCTGTTAATAAGTTAGTACTTCGTCAACCAATAATGGTCAAAGTTAACGAAAAAATAATAAAAACAACCGTTGGCCGAATAATCTTTAATCAAGGTCTACCGACGGAACTACAGTTCATTAATCAAGAAGTGAAAGCATCTGATTTAAAAAATATTGTTGTTGCTGCCATGAAAATACATGATAATGAAAAAGTTGGTGAATTAATAGATAAACTTAAAGAAATTGGTTTTTGGGCTTCGACTATTGCTGGAGGACTATCTCTTTCAATCTTTGACTGTCATATAATTCCAGAAAAGAAAAAAATTGTTGAAGAAGCTGAAAATGAAATTAAAAAAATTACTAAAAATTTTGAGCAGGGACTATTGACTTCT
>CAYIVY010000053.1:0-7269 GCA_964366945.1 uncultured Gammaproteobacteria bacterium | reverse complement strand
TGTGCTCTTCCGATCTCAGTTGGTACCTGTGACATAAGTACTTCCGTCATTGTTTACTCCAGCTATACAGTTAACACTACTTGCCTGTGGGACACAGCCACTGTGGATACCACTATAGTTGGCAGTCACTGTACCTCCATTACCTAATGTGGCAATGGCTACTTCTGTATCATGACTAAATAGTTGAGTCCATTGTGGACCAAATTCATAATAGGGCTTCTCTGCAGATGGACTAAAACCATTAAATCCAGCCGCATATTTACCGTTATAGTTCAGACTAAGCGCTCCGCCTTTAGCACTATTGAAAGTCACCCATGAGTAAAATGATTTTTTATTATTATCCGCAGGTCTTACTTCAAATCTAGCAGTCATGGAGTAACAGGCACCATTTGAGGCTGTGGTAGTACCAGTACTACTTCCAACACTTTTCCCGTCACAGGGTCCAACACATGATGAATCGTTGTTTTTAGCACAGTTGGCCTGTTTTTCTATTCTCCAATTTTCTGGATTACCACCAAAGGCATCACGGGCACTCTGAGGTGCACACTCTCCAAGACAGTACCACTTAGGATCAGCACAGATAGCAGTAGTGGCTGTTTTTTGTAGTCGTCTCACGACGGCCTTAGTAGTCGTGGTAGTTTTTTTATTATTAAAGATTGATGAAGTAAGAGCGCTGATGGTAAGTACGGCAAGGGCACCAAGTGTCAGTATTGTAGCTACCTCTCCCCGTCTGTATTTACCCATATATGAGTAATATTCAATCTAGCAAAAGTGGAGGAGGTATACAAGGGGGAGATTTGTCTAACGACTCACTAACGAATTAGGTTATTTGTAAGCCGAGTTGCTTTGCTTCTTCTCTAAAAAATTGTTTTAACTGTAAGAGTGTTAAAGGCTTTATCATTCTTGGCAGAGAAGTAAAATCTTCGACTTTTAGTAGGTCTTGTGCCAACAATAATAGATCAAAACCTGCATGTTTGAATTTTTTTTCGGCAGAATATATAAGGTCCCAAATAGTATAGTGATTACGTAACAAAAAATATAGATCAACAAAATCCTTTGCATCGGTTCTTTGATTTATGGTAAAAAGTTTGTTGCTTGCAATATCGCGAAGACTATCAATCATCATCAGATCATATTTCTTTTTTGAGAGTTCTATTTGATTATACGCATAATGACCAAAATCTACCATATAATTTGACCCCGATCTAAACGTCACCTTAAATCGATACACTACCTCAACAAATCTTGATTCGAAAATAAAATCACACTGCTTTCCCCACTTAGTCATCAATCCAAGAATTACTTGTTGGTCAATATCATCTCTACTAAAAAAATCTAGATCATCGGAATAACGATGATGCAAATAATATTCGGAAAGCGCTGTTCCACCTGTAAAATAATAATTTGAGGCAATATAATTATTATTTGTTATTATATCCAGGAGAATTTTTTGTTCTTTGGTGAGGATTGATATTTTCCCCATATTAATAGTTCAAATAGCCTACGGGCTAAATAATTTAATTCAAGTTTATCCCAATATTTCTTTACCTGAGCTAATGGAATTCTTTTCCCTTCCCCTGGTCCATAATTGATCATTCGTTCTAGTATCTTGATTCTCCCCTGCTCGGTTTTTTTAAGTTCATTATAATCATAATCCCAGAGATAATGAGGACTATGTTTTTTAAGTTGAGGCTTTGCTAAAAAATAAAAAACATGAGGTGCAGATCCTTTTTTCTCTATCTTCCTGTCAAATAATAGTTGAAGAAGATTTTTATGGACACTAACCCTGCTCATTCCAATATGAGAGGATAAGGCCGATGGCTTCGCTTTTGTATGTTTTTTTAGATATTTTATGATCAGTTCTTTTGTCTTGCTTTTCATAGCTGTAGTTTACAGTAAACTATATATTATGTCAATAGTTACAAGTATGTCAGACAACATTAGAAATGTCCGCTTTTACATTGTTTCTTGTGTCATCCCCGTGTTTACCCTGAGTTAAATCGAAGGGAAGACGGGGATCCAGTCTATAATTACATTTTTAAAAACAAATAAGGTGATTTTAGTTTGGATTCCCTCCTTCCTGCCCGCAATGCTACGCATAGCGTTGCAGGCGGGCGAGGGAATGACAGGTTAGATAAATTATCCCAACCAGTTTATTCAAAAGCGGACATTTCTATATCTTGTGTAAGATTGTTTTTTATGACATACTTATGGAAGTATGATATTATGATCACATATGAGTCAATTAGTCAGAACCACCATTACTTTACCGGCCGAACTCTATGAACAGCTGAGAGCGGCTTCTTTTTATCAAAGAAAGCCAATCTCTCAATTAATGAGAGAGGGTGCAGAAAAAATTTTACCTCAAAAAAAGAGCGCGACTGTCATGATGCTGAAAAAAATTGAAGGAAAATATACTATCAGTGGTAAAAAAGGTCAATTTGATAGACCTCCTTTCTATGACAAACTTAACAGGGAAAAATAAATCAAAGTCACCCCTTTCATTTGAATGCAAAAAAACTTTTTATTTGCTAATGATTCGTTATTTGAGATCATCTATCCTAATCTTGATGTTCTAAATAAGTTTTTTAGTTTGATGAAGGGAAAGAGACCTATTCACACTGTTGATACATTTTTGATTGCTACGGCACTCGGAAATGGAGTAAAAATAATCATCACAGCTGATAAACAGTTTGTGAAGGTTAAAGAAATAACTACGGTATTATTGACTTAAATTGCAACTTTATCTGCGGTTGATATAGTCTAATTAAGTTTATAAAATGTGAGATATGGGAATGACAAATGTTCAGCTTAAAATTAAAAATCCTCGGGATCCAAAACAGGAATATCAAGGAAGATTTTTGGTTGATAGCGGAGCAACTTATACCGTAGTGCCAGCAGAGATATTAAACCGTTTAGGGATTAAGCCTCAACGGGAAGAGGAATTTTCATTGGCTGATGGCTCTATAATCAAACGTAAAGTAGGCAGTGCCCTATACGAGTTTGAAGGCAAGGAGTCAGCAGCACCAATCTTATTTGGTGAAAAAGGCGATAGTCTACTGCTTGGGGCATTTACACTCGAAGCTCTGGGTCTAACACTCAATCCTTTATCTCGCACACTACATCAAGCTATTTTACGGATGTAACAACAGGAATGCTGATGTATCTAATTTTATCTGCGATTGAAAAATTACGCAAGTATTTTATTTATTTTTTGATTTAAAATTGGAATATCTATTGTCATAACACGCCACACAATCTGTACATCGATATCCATATAATCATGAATGAGAAAGTTACGAAAATCACTCATATCCCTCCATTCTATATCCGGTAATGTTTTCTTAAACTCTTCATCAATATTACTTACTGCTTCTCCAATTATTTCAAAATAACGAATAATAGCGGCTTGATCCCATTCATTTAAAACAAATTCATCGTATTTATGCTGAGTAACGTATGCGTTAATTTTTTCAATAGCGTCCTTGATACTTTTTAGGTGACAAGATTATCTTTTTTGTCCCTCATAAAATTATTTTTTGATTGGCCAATATAGAATCTTTCAAATAACGGTTTATTCCATTAAAGCTTACAAGGTCAACTCTTTTATTAAGTACTTGTTCCAATTCACGCTTAAGATGGACGACGGACAATCCCATTTCTTCAGGAGCTTCAATAAGAATGTCTATATCACTTTTTTCATCATTACTTCCTCTTGCGTACGAACCAAACAGTGATGCTTTTTTAACATTATATTTAACTAATATTGGAATAATTGTATTAGAGATCTCTTGCATATCTGCAGTATAGCAGATTTAAACTAATGAGGTTGTGCTCGTATTTTTATCTGCCTCCAATAATAAGGGTTATTTCAGTATTAGAAAGATGTTTCTCAACTTCTCCAGATGTAAAAATATGGGGAAAATATTAATGTAAATCTGACTATTGACTTTTTTTTGGTAACAAAATTATTTTAAGATATTTTAAGGTAACCTTGACAAATCCTAAAATTAGTATTATTATTAGGAACATGATCCCAAGATTATTAGAAAAACAAATTGCAGAGAAATTAAAAACGAAAAAAATTCTTTTAGTTTTAGGTGCTCGTCAGGTGGGAAAAACTACTTTATTAAATTCAATAAAAAATAAATTTTATTCTCAAAAAAAAGTATTATATCTCAACTGCGATATTGAGGAAGACAAAAAGACGATTAATACAACTTCCCTAATTGAATTAAACAAACTAAATAAAAGCATCGATCTGTTGATGATAGATGAAGCGCAAAGATTAGAGAACCCTGGCCTTACTTTAAAGATCATCTATGACAATTTCCAGACAAAAATCATCGCCACTGGTTCATCCAGTTTTGAATTAAAAAATAAGCTTTCTGATTCTTTGGCAGGTCGGTACCTGGATTTTATCCTTTATCCATTTAGCTTCAAAGAGGTGCAGTCAGAAATATCAAATATTGAAAAAGCGATTATTTTTGGTCTATATCCCGAAGTTTTCTTAATAAAAAAAAATGCAGACAAAATATTATTTTTAAATAAAATCATTGAAAGTTATTTATTCAAAGATATACTGTCTTTTCAGAGGGTGCGCAATTCTCAAGCGCTCAAAGATCTATTGACGGCAGTGGCTTATCAAATAGGCTCGGAAGTCAATGAAAATGAGCTGGCTAACCGGCTAAAGATAGATAGAAAAACAATTATTTCCTATCTTGATATTTTAGAAAAGTCATATATTATCAAGAGACTTTATCCCTATTCAAACAATCCCCGTCGAGAGATAGGCCGCCGTTATAAAATATATTTTATTGATTTGGGAATAAGAAATGCTCTTATAGGAGATTTTAATGACTTTGCTCTTCGCAAAGACAGTGGAGTCATTTGGGAAAATTTTGTTATTATCGAAAAGATAAAATCGTTGGAGAATCGGGGTGAACTAAAAGATATTTTCTTTTGGAGAAGTTATAATGGCGGCGAAATTGACTTAATTGAAAAGTCAAAGACTACGGCAGTACTAAACGCATTTGAAATAAAATATCAAAATACAAAAATAAGTCGTGGGGCCAAAGAATTCTTAAAGGAATATCCTATGCCAATGAAAGTCGTAAATATTAATAATTATCATAAATTTATTGCTTAGAATGTAGGAACATCTGCGATTGATATAGTATTTAAGGCTAAAATTATTATTTTATGGAATTAAATAAAATCTAAACCGTAATTTGATATAATGTCAGTATGTCTTTGGAAACTCATTCTCTCAATTAGCCCAAAGGATCGGATTACATCACTCGCAAATGAATTTTATTTAGCCGGAGGGACTGGGCTGGCTCTTCAAATAGGACATCGTGACAGCGTTGACTTTATTAAAGACTCTTATCTCAACAGAATATATTAATATCGCCTCTATTCCTGACATCGCCTGTATGAAACTTTCTGCAATTATGTAGCGCTCTGCATTAAAAGATTACGTGGATTTGTACGAAATTATGAAGATATATACTCTTGAACAACTGCTTGTGTTTGCAAAAAAAAAGTAGAGCCTACTCTTATTATGTTAAAACAATTTTTTCAGAACGAGGTTAAGAAATACATTTCACTTGTCCTGCAAATTAAAAGCAAAAACACTCACTAATATCCCAATTTATCTGCGATTGCACTAATTTATCTTATAATTTAATTATTTTTTTGTTTGAGATATAAATTAAGAAGAAAAATAAGTTCTTCTTTAAGCTTATTTTTTACCCAATATTTTTGTTTTTCATCCAAAAAATCACCTAAACCATTAAGAAGTTGTTCTGATTTTATTCCTTTAGTTTTTTCTATTGATATTTTAATGGCTTTTTTTAAACTTAATTGTGCTTTCTCTTTTAAAATATTTTCATTAATTGACCATTCCTCTTTTAGGAAAAACCATAGATCAAAAAGATCGCGTGCAGCAAATTTTTTTCTAGTTAAAAACGCTGACATTTTTCCTGCAATCATGTCCTCTTTCTTCATTACTAAAATATGAATGCCAAGATAATTTTTTACTTCATAGACACTTTTAACAGGTCTTTTAGAAATCTCAATTTTTATCATTCTTTCTCCTTTTTTATAACTTAGAAGCGTGAACAAGGTATGTCTTTTTTCGATAAATTCAATGATTTCACCAACTGGGTCTATGATTTTTTTTATTTTATCCATTACCAGATTTTTTTTAGTTTCATCAAGTAAATCAAAGTCCAAATCCACTGAAATTCTTGGCAAATCATAAAATAATACGGCGGCTGTTCCTCCTTTAAAACCCAATATGTTTCGAAGAGAGGGATCATCATATATATCTTTTAAGATCTTAATCAGATAAGTGTGATGGTTTTCTTTATTAAACATATTCTTCTTTAAAAATTTGATAATACTCATCAATTCTTTTTTCAAAGATTTTACTTTGATAAATTTTTTTTAATTCCATTATCTTTTCCCAATTTAACGATTTTAAATTATCAATATGATAGTTTTTATATAAAAAAATTGCGTCTAAAAAAGCTCTTTCCTTTGTTGCTATAAAATAATTATTGATTTTTTCGACACCTTTTTTATTCAATAAAATTTCGTTCTTTATTTTACGATAAAAGATTTCGTTTTCTTTTAATTTTATATTGCGCGTAAGATAAGAAGCGGCAAAAACAGTTTTATAAACTTGAAAAATAATGCCCTCTTTTTGTAAAACAGTTTCGAAGCTTATGTAAGATGGAGTGTATAGTCTATTGACTAATTCAAGAAAATCAAAATCATCTTTAACATAGATTCCTCTTCTTACTTTTTTAAGTTGACCAATTTTTACCGCATAGACAAGTTTATTAATAATGGTTTTATAAGATAAATTAGGAAATAATAAGGTAATTTCTTTTAAAGTAAATACAGTAGATTCTTTTCTATATAGCTCAAAAATAATATCTTTATCCATAAATATCTACTCCATGTCTGAAATTTTAAGACTTACAGTTTAAATATAGCTCTTTTTAGAATTTTGTCAAGACTTGTGAAATCTTGCCAACTTTATCTGCGATTGCACTAATTTATCTTATAATATACAATTATTTATATGTCTTTGACCGTAGAGGGATTATCTAAAAAGATCACTCCTTAAGAGAATGGGTTTATTCGGTCTTGGTGCCGTTACAACTGCTGCTCTTGCAACTCCTCTTGGCCGAGCAGCTACTAGCCTAGAAGTCATCTCCAAACCTTGACAAATAGACTGTTCTAATAGTAATCTCAAGG
>CAYIVY010000052.1:0-7306 GCA_964366945.1 uncultured Gammaproteobacteria bacterium | reverse complement strand
TAAATTTTAATTTATGTTGTAAGCTTCTTTTCTTATTACTAGCTTCAATTAGAATTAGAGTTCAAACTAATTTTTCCATTCTGTTTCTGAAGAATTTCTCGGTTTCTTTATCGACAAAATAATTATTGCTTTTTCTAATAAATTGAATAAAATAAGGTAAGAATACCTTAACGCACCGTAGAGATAAGATATATCTGATTTTAAAATATAAACATCGTCCCTTTCTTACATTTTCTACACACTTCATATAAATTCTAACTTCCCTCTTGACATCTATGATATGAGTGTAGTAAACTTTGTGAATATGTTAAAAAACAAAAAAATACGAAGTAAAAATGTTGCCATAGAAAATGTAAAAACATTCTTTTCGAATACTCCCAATGATGATGTAGCATCTCTTGAAGATGCTTTTCGTGCTTGGGGACGACCTAATCCAGAAAATATTGAAGAAAACAAAGCATGGTTATCAAATAAATTAACTGCGCTCAAATACCATAATCTCGTTACTCCTATTTATGTACATAAAGATGGGCGTAGAAAACTAGAGAAACTACGATTAACGCTTGAAGGTAAAAAAGCATTAGGAAGAATTGAGGGATATTCTGAAGATGATAAAAATAATGAAAATTCACATTCAAAAAATAGTGGTAATAGTTCTAATGATTTTAGTGATATTTATAAGAAAGTAGCGGAATGGCAAAAAAACCACCAAGAATTTGAAGTAGAGTTTAATGTCAAGTTAAAGAATACGAACAAGGGATAACCTAGGTGCGTACAATGCGTCGCAGTTAAGTCAAAAAGTCTGTTAACAGATAACTGCAATGTGTCGCTCACAATGCGTATCTGTGCGTACCTAAATTATCCCTTATATTTTTTACTTTGTCAAATTCAATTTACTTTTTTTTAAAATCACCCTTTAATTTAATACTAATCCTGCCTCATTTAACCTACGCAGGTTGTACATGGCCCGTCATAGCAGGCGAGTTTAAACCATTGACAAAGGAAGTTTGATTTGATATAAAATAGATAACCTACCCTGTGTGTTTACACACAGGGCTTTTTTTTAAGATTTTAAGTTGTCTCGGTAATTTCCTATTAATTTTAAACTTTCCTAAAAAATCAAACACATAAGCCTTATTTACTTTATAAGCCATTTCTAAAGAAAATCTGTTAGGAAGAAAAATTGCTCCAGTTTTTACATTAAACTGTTTTGCTAATTCAATCGGATAAATAAAATCAGCATCTCCAGTCATAATCATCACTTCGTTACAACTCCCTAATAATACGTCTTTGACAATATCGACAGCCAGATGAACATCAACTCCTTTTTCTTTTCCTGATGTTGGTGATCGATGACCTTTGTAAAAAGTTAGGCCGGGATATAATTTCACTTCTCTATAAAAAAATGACTAAGCTGCTTTTAATTTTTTGAGTTCCGGCTTACGTTGATTAAAATCACTTAAGTAAGAAGCATAAAGGAAAATATTATCAATGAAAAACAATCTTTTAATTTCTTTTATCAAGTAGGAAAATGAAAGATATTTGTTTGGTCCGAATAATTCATTTTGTCCTGCAAATAGATTAGTACCGTCGATATAGAAACAAGATTTTCTTGTTTTTTGAGACATGTTTAAAAACTAACATATGATTATTATTTTGTCAGTCGTATATAACCTACAAAGTTAGTGTTTTAGACTGTTTGGATAACTTAAAAATGTTGAAGCATACAATCCAATCTACGCTGTTGTACGGCAAGAGTCAGTTGAATGTTAAATAGCTATTTCTTTCAATATCTTAACCGATTCGTCCATCATCTTTTTTTCCTCTTCAGATAATGGCACTTCTAAGATTTTTTCCACACCGTTTTTTCCAATCACGCAAGGAACGCTTATTGACACATCCTGATAACCATATTGACCTGTTAGCGGGACGGAAACCGGATATACCCGCTTGGTATCTCTTAAAATCGCATCAACTAGTTGATTAATAACAACGGCAATTGCATAGTAAGTTGAACCTTTGGCGGCAATAATTGTAGTGGCGGCCCTTTTAGTTTTTAAAAAGGCTTCTTGAATTTTTTCTGAAGAAAGTTCCTTCATCGTCGCCATTGGCTGTCCGCCAATATTAGCATGAGAAATCGTTGGAAAAGAGCTATCTCCGTGTTCACCTAGAACATAGGCATGAATATTTTTTGGATTTATTCTCAAAAATTCTGACAGATGAAATCTAAAACGAGATGTGTCTAAGATGGTTCCACTGCCAAATATTTTACCATTAGTTAATTTTAATAGTCTACTTGCTTGATAAGTCAAAATATCAACAGGATTAGTAACCATAATTATGATGCTATTGGGTGAATATTTGATTACTTTCGGAAGAATTGATTCGATTATTTCAACATTACTTTTAACCAAATTAAGTCTAGATTCACCGGGTAGTTGAGCGCGACCAGCTGTAAATACAATCACATCGCTATCCTTTAGATCTTCAAATGATTCAGCAGCAATTATTTTTGTCGTTCCAAGAAAAGTTAGACTATGCTGAAACTCGAGTTGTTCACCTTTCATTTTATCGGTATCACGATCGAACAGTACCAATTCCCGGACTGTATTTTTCAAGATCATGGCAAAAGCAGCGCTCATCCCTACATGACCACCGCCTATGATAGATACTTTTCCTCTCATAGGAACAGTATACAAAAATTAATTATCTATTTTTATATAAATATTTTTTGCAGTCGAAATCGAAGTTAATATTTTGTAGCCAGATAAATTTTCTTTAAAATTTTTTATTGATTTTAATCTACCGTTCCAAGGAATAATTAACTTTGGTTTATAAGTTCTAATTATTTTCGAAAAATTTTCCGAGGTTAAATTATTTGACCTAATTCTTACATAAGAAATATCAGATAATTCCGGAGGAGGTAACCTACCTGATAAACCGTTTAGTATTTCTTCATCACTGACAACAATGTCATCAATACTTGTATATTTTTTGATAATCTCAATTGCATCTTGTTGTTGATCATTAATGAGTTTTGAAGAAGTTTTAATCATTATATTAATACGATTACTTAAAGAAATGATTACTATAATTATAATTAAGAGTTTAAATATTTTTTTATTACTAAAGTTAAGATCAACTAATTGAGAGAATAACAAGACTATGGGAACTGCCAATATCACTAAATGATGAGGAAATAATGGTCGATAAAAAATAAATAAGTTGAAAACAAAAATGCTCCAAAGAAAAGTAATCTTTAGTGAAAAGTTAAGTTTGTTTTTATTAAAAAAACTCAAAATCAAACTTCCCAAAATAATTACTGACAAAATAATATCCTTTTTTAAATAGTTAAATAACAAAAACGATGTTGACGAAGTTGCGGTTGCTTGAAAACGAAGGAGGATCGCATTATTGAATACTTCTTTTATCCCAAATGGAAGTATTAAAAAAATAAAAAATCCCAGACTGACTGTAAAAAATACAACAATTAAATTAACTACATTTTTGATGGAAATTTTCTTCTCTTTAAATAATAAAAATATAGCCATAATAAAAGATGGAATAAGGGTAACATCAAATTTTGTCCAGAATGCCAGATTCAGCATAAACACGGAAATAATAAACCAAGGTGGACGCGTGGATTTAGCGAATCTAATTAAAGTCGCCAAACTCAAAAGAGAAAAGGTCGAAACAAGAATGTCCGACTGAAATGTTATTGTCTGATTATAGTAAGACGGAATCAAATACAGTAAACTAATCGCCAATAAGCCTGCCCATTTATTCTTAAGTTCATAGCTAACCCAAAGAATAGCAACCAGCCCTATCAAGGACCAAATTCCAATGGTGAATCTAGCCGATTTCAAGGACTTTCCAAATAATGCAAATCCCGGATAAACGGATAACAAAAAACCAGGTGGCTGAGAAAAATAAGTCTTTTTATAGGCGGGATTTCCTTTATCTACAAGCAGAAACGATGTTAGATATATACCCTCGTCATTATCATTGACCGGGTGACTTAATAATTTAAACTGAGTAAAAAAAATAACTAATAAAAAAATTGCTGTTAAAATAATAAGGTTTTTGTTTTTCATCCTAACTATTTTACAATATAAGTAATTATGTCAAATCATAGAGTCAATAATATGCGTAATGCCATATTTGATCTATTAAGAATATTGCTAACTTTTCTTGTCATCAATGTACATATTAGAATTATTACCGGTATTAAAGCAAATTTTTTGGAACCCTATACTTGGTATACTGTTCCTCTGTTTATCGTCCTTTCTTTTTTCTTTTTTAGTAACAAACCATTGATTTTAAGGTTAAAACGGCTTTTTGTCCCGCTGGTTTTCTGGTCAGCGGCTAGTTTTTTTATCATTCATCCAAACCAGTTAAATCTTAAAAATATTTTTTTACAGGTCATTACCGGCCACGTAGTCAACACGCCGCTTTATTATTTAGTATTACTTATCTGGTTTACAATTATATATTGGCTCATCAATAGACTCCCCTCGCGATTAAAAATTATTATCTATTCCTTAATTATTTTTGTAGCTTTATTGCTTGAATATTCTAATATTAATTATAGCTTTTTTTTACCTCAACTTGAAGTAATAAAAAAAAGTTATGGACGGTTGATTGAGTTAATCAAATATGTTCCAATTGGCTTATTATTTGCTTTTTTGAAGAAAAAAATAAATAATAATCATATTTTTTTGGTCATCTCAATAATATTTATTCCAATATATTTTGCCGTCTCATATATTCCCCAACCAGCAGACTTTCATTTTTCAGGATTAAAAATATTAGTTGGTTCAATCATTATTTTTTCTTTAATGTTGGGTTTATCGAACTTTAAATTTAATGATAAAGTAAACAGTGTGATTCATTTACTAGGAAAATATTCATTTGGAGTCTATCTTTCGCATTATTTATTACTGGAAACGATATTGAAGATTAATCCAACATTAAAATATTTTATTGATATAAATCAAATCTTATTTTTATTTCTTTATACGTTAAGTTGTTATTTATTCTGTTTTCTTTTTGACTTTTTAACGCTTCGAAAATTTCCCTTTTTGGTCAAATAGCCCAGACTGGTAGAGGATCCTTCGATTTACTCAGGACAAGCTGCTAGAACTTTTTGGGCACAAAATTAATATAGTTTAAGAAAGACTTATTTTTTCAAGAAAATATTTTACTTCTTCATCCTTTTTTTCAAATCCTGACATATATTGAATTTCTTCTGAATGATCGATATCTTCAAAATATCCTAGTTGGGTTCGAAACAATTTTTCGTTAAATTCATTTTTAAAAATACTGTTTGTTTTATTAATTAAATCCTTAAACGAATGTTGTTGAAAAATAAAATAAAGATCAACATAATCTTTCCATTTAGCTCGTCTTCCTAGCGCAAATGCTTTCATAGCTCCGAGTGTAAGAAGATCTGGTAATTTAATAATAAAATCAAAATCTACAGAACGTTCTATTACAAAAGGATGATGAAAAAATGTTACTTTTACTTTATTTATAAGGACCGTCAGCTCTCCTTCTCCCTGGGAAAAAGTTTGGTCAATTTTATAGTCTTTTAAAATTTTAGTTCTTAAGTGTAATGGATCAAAAGTATTGTCTGTAAATAAATCAAAATCAATAGAACGACGGTGTCCTAAATGCAACGCTATTGAAGTTCCTCCAACTAAATAATAATTCGATGAAAATGATTTTACTAAGGGGAGCAGATTTTCTTGATCTCTATTTAAAATGTTTTTAAACATGGTTATTAAAATATCGATAAAAATAAGATTTGATTGCAGGTGAATAATTAGTTCTTTTACCTTCTAATGATTTATTAAATAATATTGCAGTTTCAGTTAAGCCTCTTATCTTAATAAATTGTTTAACATCTTCCCAATTGCCATAATTTAAAACGTGCTCTAAAACAGATTCTTCAGAAAGTTTGTCCGGATCTTTTACATACCAAGCTAAATAGGGTTTATTTTTAATAATATTATTAACAGTCATACAATATGATACCAGTAAATTTTATCGTAGTCCAGGCTGGCTTTGCTCCTCGATGTTGAGCAAAGTAAAACGTAGTGAGGTGAAGGATGTTTACCCTAAGTTTATCGAAAGGTTAGAATTTTTTATGCTTCTGCTTTTTTTGAAGATTATTTACAATTAATGCAAAAGGAATAATGAATGGCAGCAATAGTACAGTGGGAGAACAATGTTTCGAATAGAGTCCTGTACCTTTGTAGAATTCCTCTTTAACTTTTTTACAATCAAAAATGCCAACATCAACCTGTGTAATACCAGGGATAAAAGATGGAATGGAAATCATAATTGCAAAGAAAATAGTCAATAGATATGTCTCAGAAAAAATTCTTGAGTTTTTAGTAATCATACAAAATTATAACAAACCAATTAAACTGAAATAACAGGGCTTAAATGCTGAAGTATTTTATGTAATATTAGATTGTGTCTTATAGTTTTATAAAACTATCTTTGTTGTACTTAATTCTTCAAGTTTACTTAACAATTCTTCTTTTGAAAATTTTGTGATATTTATCTCTTTTTTTTCAAACATTCTAAGACCCTCAATAACTCTACGCAATAAAATGGCCTCTTTTTTCCATAATCTGTCTATTACCAATTCTTTTTGAGAAAAAATTTTTGAGATAAGTGTTATTGCGGCAAAAAGAATACCCGTTTCTATAAAAACACTAGAAATATCTTTAATATCTACACTGTGCACCTGTGAAGAAAATAATTGTCGTGTAATTATTGTTACTCTGGTTGCTTCTACGTTTATGGTCGTTGGAAAAAAATCAAAAGGAAAAGCCGCAGAAGTTATACTCATCAATATATCATTTGAGTTTTGAACCATGTCTGATATTACATGTTTGTCAGCCTCAACTTTCTTAACCTGATTAATATTAGAGATTTGTTTTTCTTTATTAATAATTGATTTATTTTCGGAAATATTATTAAGTATTTGTTTATTTTTTTCTTTCTCTTGATTAAATAATTTATTCAACCAGTAACTTACTTTATTATTCTCTTTTTGTTGAGGAGTTAAAGGCGGACCTGAGTAGATGTTTGTCGAGTCAATCATATCAGCTTAAGTATACACCTATATATTTAAAAAAACTTAGTCCGATTATACAACTTCCTAAGAACCTATTTTATCAAAAATAATTAGACCGAACAATTGACGCTTTTCTTTCAACGATTGCGACACTTCGCTTGCGTTTTTGCGACATGACGAGCTTCAAATATGGGGGCTGGGGACTGTGGGAGCGCT